>NZ_JBSFMM010000012.1:0-96539 GCF_053599555.1 Streptomyces sp. NPDC000941 | reverse complement strand
CGGCCGGGATGGCCTGCGGGTCGCCCGTCCACAGGTCGAGGAAGTGGCCGAAGAAGAGATCCGGGGCGGCGCCGATCAGCCGCTCGGGCAGTCCGGGCGGCTGGGCCATCAGATACAGGTGGAAGCCCACGGCGGCGGTGGTGCCGTGCAGCGCCTCCCACATGTCCAGGGTCGGGAGCACATCGAGGCAGGCCAGATGGGTGATGGCCGCCGGGTGGTCGAGGGCGGCGCGGAAGGCGACCAGGGCGCCGCGGTCGTGCCCTGCCAGAGCAAACCGGGTGTGGCCCAGGGCGCGGGCCAGGGCCACGATGTCGGCGGCCATGGCGCGCTTGGCGTAGCCGGTGCCGTCGGGGTCGGCGGGCTTGTCGCTGGCGCCGTAGCCGCGCAGATCGGGGCAGATCACGGTGTGGTCGGCGGCGAGGTCGGCGGCGACGTGCCGCCACATCAGATGGGTCTGCGGAAAGCCGTGCAGCAGCACGATCGGGGTGCCCGAGCCGCCGACGGCCGCGTGGAGGGACACGCCGTCGGCGACGGGGACACGGTGGTGAGCGAAGCCGGCGATGGCAGGCGGCATGGTTCCGCCCCTTTCAGGAGATTTCCGAAGTGATCAGCTGTGGTCAGGCGTCATCAGCGTGCCGGGCGCGAATGAGCATCGGATGAGCGCGTTACCGTGACCGGGGGCACTGCCCCGGAAAGGGTGGTCCGGCGTGCGGTTCCTGTTCGGCGTGCTGGGTCCGGTGGCGGCCTGGGACGGGGCCGGGGACGCGATCGCCTTGAAGGGGCCGCGACACCGCGCGGTGCTGGCCCGGCTGATCGTCGCCCGCCGCCGTGTCGTCCCGGTCCGCCGCCTGGCCGAGGACCTGTGGCCGGAGAAACCCCCCGCCGACGCGGTGGGCGCGATCCGCACCTTCGTGGCCGCGCTGCGGCGCACTCTGGAACCGGAGCGCCCGCCCCGCGCCCCCGCCCGCCTGCTGGTCACCGAGGGCCCGGGGTACGCGCTGCGCGCCGACCCGGGCGCGGTGGACGCCTGGAGCTTCGAGCGGGCGGTGACCGCCGCCGCGGCGCTGCCGCCCGAGGACGCGTTCGCGCGGCTGGACGAGGCGCTGGAGTGGTGGCGCGGGCCCGCCTACGCGGAGTTCGCCGACGAGCCATGGGCCCGCGCCGAGCGCTCGCGCCTCGCCGAGCTGCGGCTGCACGCCGTCGAGCGGCACGCCGAGGCCCGGCTCGCGCTGGGCCTGGCCGCCGAGGCGGCGGCTGACCTCGACTCCCATGTGGCCGAGCACCCCTGGCGCGAGGACGCCTGGCGGCTGCTGGCCCTGGCGCTGTACCGGTCCGGCCGCCAGGGCGACGCGCTGGCGGTCCTGCGCCGGGCGCGTACGCTCCTCGCCGAGCAGCTGGGGGTGGATCCGGGCCCGCGGCTGCGCGGCCTGGAGGCCGACATCCTCGGCCACGCCGCCCACCTCGCCCCCGGCCCAGACCCGGGGCCCGGGGCCGCCGACCGGGTGTGGGCACGTACGGCGGCGGCCTACAACCGCACCGTGCCGTCCGGCGCCCGGGCACGTCTGGAGTCGACGGTGGGTCTGCTGCGCAGCCTCGCGGTGACCGGTGGCAGCGGCCTCCGGACGGCCCGCCACCACCGCGTGGCGGCCGTCGCGGCAGCCGAGGAGCTCGGCGACGCGGAGCTGACCGCCCGGGTGATCGGCGCGTACGACGTCCCGGCCATCTGGACGCGGCTCGACGACCCGGAGCAGGCCGCGCGGGTCGTCGCGGCGGCCGAGCGCGCCCTGTCTGTCCTGTCTGCCATGCCTGCCCTCCCGCCCGGCGGGCACGACGCGGCCCGGGCCCGGCTGCTGGCCACGATCGCCCTGGAGTCGCGGGGCACCCGCGCGGCGCGCGGGCCGCAGGCGGCCCGGCAGGCGGAGGAGATCGCCCGCCGCCTGGACGATCCCGCGCTGCTGGCGTTCGCCCTCAACGCCACGTTCATGCAGACCTTCCACCGCGCCGGTCTGGCGCCGCGCCGGGACGCGATCGGCGCCGAGCTGATCGCCCTGTCCGCCCGGCACGGCCTGACCACGTTCGAGGTCCTGGGCCACCTCATCCGGCTCCAGGCCCGTGCCGCCCTGGCGGACTTCACCGGAGCCGACCGCCACGCGAGCGCCGCGGACCGCCTGGCCGAACGCCATGAGCTGCCGCTGGTTGGCGTGTTCACCCAGTGGTACGCCGCGCTACGGCTCGCCGCGACCGGTCCGGCAACAGAACAGGCGGAACACGCGGCAGAGGGGGCGGCGGAGGCGGCCTACCGGGACGCCGCCGCGCGGCTGGACGGGGCCGGTATGCCCGGTCTTGAGCGCGGTCTGCTGCCGCTCGCGCTGCTGTGCCTGCGCGCGCGGCACGGGCTGCCCGCCCAGGCCGACGAGCACGGCGACTGGGGACCGTACGAGCCCTGGGCCCGCCCCTTGGTGCTGCTGGCCCGAAACCGCCGCCACGAGGCCGCGGCGGCGCTGCGCGAGACCCCGGACCCGCCCCGCGACCTGCTGTTCGAGGCCCTGTGGTGCCTGACGGCCCGGGCGGCCGTCGTTGTCAGCGACCGGGAGACGATGGAGCGCGCCCATCGCGAGCTCGCCCCCGCGGCGGCGGAGCTGGCCGGGGCGGGCAGCGGGCTGCTCACCGTGGGCCCGGTCTCGACGTACCTGGCCGAACTCGCCATGGCCCTGCGCACCACCGGCCGACGCGGCTAGAAACCCGCGCCGTTGCGCCGTGCGCGCAGCTGGTGCAGGGCCGCCCGGGCGCCGGGGTGGCCGCTGTCCGCCGCCCGGCGCAGCTGCCGCTCCGCCTCGCCCAGCGTCTCTGATCGGCTTGGGTTTCCTGGGTCGTCCTGGGTGTTCCGGGGCGACGTCGGGTGGATGGCTCGGTTGGTGTGCCGACGGGGGTTGGAGTCCCGCGCGTGTGAGCCGTTTCCGGCCGCGTGGTGCGGTCGGTGCCGATCGTGTTCGGTTCCTGCTGCTGTCGACGCCGCTGGATGCGGCGGGTCTGGCGCGGTGGAGTCCGCCCTGCCGGACGCTTTCCGGGCCGGTGTGGACCCGGCCGGGGCAGGGACCCCGCGTCGCTTCCCGGGCGCGGGGCGTTTGGTTCATGGGAGCCGTGGAGTCCGCTCCCTGTTCTGTTGGCAGGCCGACGCGGTATGAAGATTCGCGGCCAGAACTGCACCGTAGCGCCATCGCCCTCACCGGCAACAGCTCCACCGGACATCTCACCCGATCGCATGAACATATCGAACGGGTGATCGAGAAATTGCGGCGTCGCCCCGTCCGCCCCCACGGAACCCGGCCGCGACCGGCAGAAACGTGCCTCTTGCCGCCGAAGATCCTCCGAAGGCGCGCCTTCGGAGGACCAAGGTCACAAGAGAGGTTAGGCTTACCTTTGTGAGCACGTGCGCGACCGCCTCCCGCGATCTGTCCGAGCCGCTCGCCGGGACGGCGACCGCCGCCACCACCTGGCTGCTGCTCGAACAGCCCGGCCCCTGGGGTGCCGAAGCCCTGACCGCCAGCCATCTGGCCCCGGCCGTCGGCCGCGCGCTGGAGCGCGCCACCAAGGACACCGGCGTCCGCGTGGCGCTGATCCGGCGCCCCGGCCGGCACGCCGACTGCCACACCCACCCCCGGCAGCGTGTCTTCGTCGCGCACACCCGCCCGGGCCGCTCCTGGATCCGTACGACCGCGCTCACCGAGCCCGAGCGGCTGCTCGCCCTCGACTTCGCCGCGCTGGGCGCGGGCGACCCCGGCGGTCTGCGCCCCGCCGCCGCGGGCCCCGACGAGGGGTGGGAGACGTACACGGGCGACCCCTTGGTGCTCGTGTGCACCAACGGCAAGCGCGACCGCTGCTGCGCCCTGCTCGGCCGGCCGCTGGCCGCCGAGCTGACCGCCTCCGGGGTACGTGGCACCTGGGAGATCACCCACATCGGCGGCCACCGCTTCTCGCCGACGCTCATGGTGCTGCCGTACGGATACGCCTACGGGCGGGCCACCGCGCGGTCCGTGCAGGACGTCCTGGACGCGCTGCGGGAGGGCAGGGTCGTCACCGAGGGCTGCCGCGGCCGGTCCACCTGGGATCGCCCCGGCCAGGCCGCCGAGCTGGCGGTCCGCGAGCTGACCGGCGAGGCGGGGGCGGACGCGCTGACCGTGCTGCGGACCGAGGGCGCCGCCCCTGCCTGGAACGTCACCGTCGAGCACGCCGACGGACGGCGGTGGCGGGTCGGCGTCGTGCAGATCGCCAGCGCGCCGCCGCGGCCGGAGAGCTGCGGGTCGGTGCTGGGCTCCCCGGCCCGTATGGACGTCATCGGCGTGCGGGCGGTGCGCGCCGGGCGCCCTGCGCCGACCGTCGCCGCCGCGGCTGCGACCGCAGCCGCGGCCGTGACCACCTCCGCGAGAGCAGCGCGGGTTTAGGCGCAAGGCGCCGCCTGGCGCCGTGCCGCGGACCCGCGCTTGGTTACCCTCCTAGCCATGAGCGCCGCGATACCCAGGGGGCCGCGTGCCGAGGCTCCAAGGTGGCGCATCGGCTGGCCCCGCCGTGTCTTCTCCCAAGTGCTGCTGATGCAGCTGACCATCGCCACGGGCGTCATCGTCCTCGCGACCGGCCTCTTCCTCTCCCGGCTCGGCTCCCAGCTGGACGACCAGGCCATGCGCCGTGCCCTCGCCATCGCCCAGACCACGGCCTCCGCCCCGGGGCTCCCCGACGCGCTCGTGGACACCCGGCCCACCCCCCACGGCCCGGTCCAGGCCCAGGCGGAGCGGATCCGCCGGGCGACCGGCGCCGAGTACGTCGTGATCATGGACAAGCGGGGGGTGCGCTGGTCGCACACCTCGTCCGAGGAGATCGGCCGGCATGTCTCCACCGACCCCAGCGACGCCCTCGCCGGCCAGGAGGTCATGGAGATCGACAACGGCACGCTCGGCCGCTCGGCCCGCGGCAAGGTCCCGCTGCGCGACGAGGACGGCCGCATCGTCGGCGCCGTCTCGGTCGGCATCTCGTACCAGAGCGTGCGCGACCGGCTCATCGGCGCGGTGCCGGGGCTGCTCGCGTACGCGGGCGGCACGCTCGCGGTGGGCGCGGTGGCGGCGTACGTGGTCGCCCGCAGGCTCCGGCGCCGCACCCACGATCTGGCCTTCTCCGATATCTCCGCGCTGCTCGCCGAGCGCGAGGCGATGCTGCACGGCATCCGCGAGGGGGTGCTGGCTCTGGACGCGCGCGGCCGTATCCGGCTGGTCAACGACGAGGCGCAGCGGCTTTTGGACCTGCGCGCCGAGGACACCGGGCGGCCGCTGGACGAGGTGCTGCCGCCCGGCCGTACCACCGATGTGCTCGCCGGGCGGGTCACCGGCTCCGATCTGCTGACCGTCAGCGGCGGCCGGGTGCTGGTCGCCAACCGGATGCCGACGGACGACGGCGGGGCCGTGGCCACCCTGCGCGACCGCACCGAGCTGGAGCGGCTGGGCCGCGAGCTGGACGGCACCCAGGGGCTGATCGACGCGCTGCGCGCCCAGGACCATGAGCACGCCAACCATCTGCACACCCTCCTCGGGCTGCTGGAGCTCGAGCTGTACGAGGAGGCGGTGGAGTTCGTCACCGAGGCGGTCGGGGTGCACCGGGCCACCGCCGAACAGGTCACCGAGCGCGTCCACGACCCGCTGCTGGCCGCCCTGCTGGTCGGCAAGGCCACGGTCGCCGCCGAACGCGGCGTCTCGCTGCGCATCGCCCCGGGGACGCTGCTGCCGAACCGGCTGGTGGACCCCCCGGGCCTGGTGACGATCGTCGGCAACCTCATCGACAACGCCCTGGACGCGGCGGCCGGAACGGCCGATCCGCTGGTCGAGGTGGAGCTGGCCGCCGACGACAGCACGGTCGTGCTGCGGGTCTCCGACAGCGGGCCCGGTATCCCGGCCGACCGGCGCGACGTCGTCTTCGCCGAGGGCTGGTCGACGAAGGAGCCGCCCGCGCACCGCAAGCGCGGCATCGGCCTGGCGCTGGTGCGCCGCCTCGCCGAGCGGCAGGGCGGCAGCGTGCGGGTGGCCGACCGGGACGGCGGGGGCGCGGAGTTCACGGTGGTGCTGCCCGAGGCGCTGGCCGAGGAGCCGAGCGAGCCCCGGCTGAGCACGGCAGGAGAGCCGCGATGAGGGAGGTACGGAGGTGACGGACGTGAACCGCGCGGGCGGCGCGAGTGGCGCCATTGATGTGCTGGTCGTGGACGACGATGTGCGGGTGGCCCGGGTCAACGCGGCGTATGTGGAGAAGGTGCCCGGCTTCCGCGTCGTGGGGCAGGCGCATACGGCCGCCGAGGCACTGGCCTTCCTGAACCGTGCCGAGGTCGACCTGGTGCTGCTCGACCACTATCTGCCGGACGAGACGGGCCTCGCGCTGGTGCGGCGGCTGCGCGAGCGCGGCCACCACACCGACATCATCATGGTGACCGCCGCCCGCGATATCGCGACCGTCCAGGCGGCGATGCGCCACGGGGCGCTGCAGTACCTGGTCAAACCCTTCACCTTCGCCGGGCTGCGCGCCAAGCTGCAGGGCTACGCGGCGCTGCGCCGGGCCCTGGAGGGCGGCGGCGAGGCCGGGCAGGACCAGGTCGACCGGATCTTCGGCGCCGTGGGCGGCGCCTCGGCCGGTCCGGCGGAGCTGCCCAAGGGCCACTCCGCGCTCACGGCCGACCTGGTGCGGGAAGTGCTGCGGGGGGCCGAGGGTCCGCTGTCGGCGCAGGAGGTCGCCGATCGGTCCTCGCTCAGCCGTCAGACCGCCCAGCGCTATCTCAAGCTCCTGGAGCGCACGGGCCGGGTCCGGCTCAGCCTGAAGTACGGCGAGACGGGGCGCCCGGAGCACCGCTACGTATGGGTGTGAGGCGTATGCG
Source organism: Streptomyces sp. NPDC000941 (assembly GCF_053599555.1). NCBI lineage: Bacteria > Bacillati > Actinomycetota > Actinomycetes > Kitasatosporales > Streptomycetaceae > Streptomyces > Streptomyces sp. NPDC000941. The sequence continues at coordinate 89,635 of NZ_JBSFMM010000012.1, read as the reverse complement.
TACGGGTCCGAGGGCAGTTGCGTACGGGCCCGAGGGCAGTTGCGTACGGGCCCGAGGGCGGCTGCGTACGGGCCCGAGCGGCCGTACGGGTCGGGCGGGGCCGTACCGGGTCCCGCCGGGGCACACACGTCCCGTCAGGCCGCTCCCGCCCCCGTGAGGGCCCGCACCTCCATCTCGGCGTGCTTGGCGGCGTTGGCGGCGGATCCGGAGGCGCCCGCGGCCTGGGGCGAGGTGACGGTGCCGAGCCAGCCGGCCAGGAAGCCGAGGGGCACGGAGACCAGGCCCGGGTTGTCCAGCGGGAAGACATGGAAGTCCACCCCCGGGAAGATCGCCTCCGGGCCGCCGGAGACCACCGGGGAGAGCATCACCAGCACGACCGCCGGGAGCAGCCCGCCGTAGACGGCCCACACCGCGCCACGCGTGGTGAACCGCCGCCAGAAGAGCGAGTACAGCAGCACCGGGAGGTTTGCCGAGGCGGCGACCGCAAAGGCGAGCCCGACCAGGAAGGCCACATTGAGGTCCTGCGCGAGCAGCCCGAGGCCGATGGCGACCGCCCCGATCCCGACCGCCGCGATCCGCGCGACCGCGACCTCGCTGCGCGGCGTACCGGTCGCGCGGCGGCTCAGCGAGGCGTACAGATCGTGGGCGACCGAGGCGGAGGAGGCCAGGGTGATCCCGGCGACCACGGCGAGGATGGTGGCGAACGCGACGGCGGCGACCGTGGCGAACAGCACCGTGCCGCCGGTCGATCCGGCACCCCCGCCGAGGTCCAGCGCGAGCAGCGGCACGGCGGTGTTCCCGGCCGGGTTGGCGGTCCGTACGGTGTCGCTGCCCAGCACGGCGGCGGCGCCGAAGCCCAGCACGATGGTCATCAGGTAGAAGCCGCCGATCAGCCCGATCGACCAGATGACCGAGCGGCGGGCGGCGCGGGCGGTGGGCACGGTGTAGAAGCGCGACAGGATATGCGGCAGCCCGGCGGTGCCGAGGACGAGGGCGAGTCCGAGGCTGATGAAGTCCAGCCGCGCGGTCCAGCCGCCGCCGTACTTGAGCCCCGGGGCGAGAAAGTCCCGGCCGTGTCCGCTGTGCCGCGCCGCCGCGGTGAGCAGCGCGTCCACGTCCCCGTGGAAACGGACCAGGACGAGGGCGGTGAGCGTGGCCGCCCCGGCCATCAGCAGCACCGCCTTGACGATCTGGATCCAGGTCGTGGCGCGCATACCGCCGAGCGCCACGAAGATCACCATCAGGGTGCCCACACCGATGACCGTCCAGGCGCGGGCGCGCGGGCCGGTCTCGCCGATCAGCAGGGCGATCAGGCTGCCCGCCCCGACCATCTGGGCGACGAGATAGAGCACGCATACGGTGACGGACGAGACGCCCGCGGCGATCCGGACCGGAGGCTCGCCCATCCGGGCGGCGAGCACGTCGGCGAGGGTGAACCGGCCGCAGTTGCGGACCAGTTCGGCGACCAGGAGCAGCACGACCAGCCAGGCGACGAAGAAGCCGACGCAGTACAGCACCCCGTCGTAGCCGAAGAGCGCGATGATGCCGGAGATGCCGAGGAAGGAGGCGGCCGACATGTAGTCGCCCGCGATGGCGAAGCCGTTCTCCATCGGCGAGAACAGCCGCCCGCCCGCGTAGAACTCCTCCGGAGAGCCGTGCCGCCGGCGGCCCGCCCAGGTGGTGATGGCGAGGGTGGCGGCGACGAACACGCCGAAGAGCAGCAGCGCCAGGCCCTGCTGATTGCCCGTCACCGGCCGTGCCCCCGCATCATCTCCTGCGTCACCCAGCGGAGCTCCAGCGCGACCCGGTCCCGGCGCAGCCGGGCATGGCGGGCATACGCCCAGGTCAGCAGGAAGGTGGTGGCGAACTGGGCGAGCCCGGCGACCATCGCCACATTGAGCGCGCCGACGACGGGGCGGGCCATCAGACCGGGTGCGGTGGTCGCCGCGACGACGTACGCGAGGTACCAGAGGAGGAAGAGGGCGGCCGCGGGGAAGACAAAGCGGCGGTAGCGTCTGCGCACTTCCTGGAAGGCCGCGCTGCCGTGCACCTCGGCGTAGACATCCGCCGCGGCGGGCGGGCGGGCGCGCCGGGGTCCGGGTGCGCCGCCGGTCTCGTCCTCACCCCAGCCGGAGGCGACCGTGTCGTACCAGGGATCGCCCAGCCCGACCACCCCGGCGTCGCGCGCGTTGTGCTGCATGTCCACCCGAACACTCCTTGCTCCACTGCCGCATTGGCCGCGTGCCAAGGATGGACGGAGCGGGAGGCCTCGGACCCCTCAATAACGGACGTTCACCCCATCAGGTGACTCAGGTGACGAACATCCCGGAACCGGGACCGTATTACGGGCCGGGTTCGGGTTTACGGGCCGGGTTCGGGACTACGGGCCGGGTTCGGGCCCGAGCCCGGGGCCGGAGGAGAGGCCAGGCGGTTGGGCGATCCCGCTCCGGTAGGCGTAGCGCACGGCCTGGGCACGGTCGCGCACCCCCGCCTTGGCGAAGAGATTGTTGATGTGGGTCTTCACGGTCGCCGGGCCGATATGCAGCCGCCGGGCGATCTCGGCGTTGGACAGCCCCTCGGCGACCAGCGTCAGGACCTCCGCCTCGCGGGGCGTGAGCCCGTCGGGCAGCGGACCCGGCACGGCCTCGGCCCTCATAGCTGTTCCATCGGCGGTATCTGCGGTGCTTGTGACCAGTCGCTCCAGCAGCCGTCGCTGCACCTTCGGCGACAGCCCGGCCTGCCCGGACATCACGTCCTCGATGGCGCGGGCGATCTCCTCCGCGTCGGCGTCCTTGGTCACATAGCCGCGGGCGCCCGCCTTCAGGGCTGGGAAGAGCCATTCGTCGTCGGCGTACGTGGTCACCACCACGACCTGGGTCGCGGGGTGCTCGGCACGGATGCGCCGGGTCGCCTCGACGCCGTCGCAGCGGGGCATCCGCAGATCCATCAGCGCCACATCCGGGGAGACCTCGGCGACCAGCCGCAGCGCCTCCTCGCCGTCGCCCGCGGAGCCGACGACCTCGATGCCGGGCAGCAGCCCCAGCAGCAGCACGATGCCCTCGCGCACCATGATCTGGTCGTCGACGACCAGTACGCGCACCGCCCGTGGCCCAGCGGCCCCGCGCCCTTCGCCCATTGCCTCTCCCCCTGCCTCTCCCCCCGTGTCTCCCCCTGCCGACGTCACGCCGGCACTCGCAGGCGCACCACGAAGCCCCCGTCGGCGGGCCCTGCCTCCAGCGTGCCGCCGAGGAGTTCGGCGCGCTCGCGCATCCCCCGCAGACCGTATCCGGCCCCGGTCGCCACCGGGCCGCCGGCGGACGACTCGCGGGCCCCGCCGTCCCGTATCTCGAGAAGCACCTCGTCCGTCCGGTAGACAAGCCGCAGCTCCACCCGGGCGCCCGGCGCGTGTTTGCGGACGTTGGTCAGCGCCTCCTGCGCGACCCTCCGGACCGCGAGCCCGGCCTCAGCGGCCAGTTCGCGTGGCTCGCCCTCCGTCTCGAACCGTGCGCCCTCGGTCGCGGCGGACTCCCGCAGAAAGTCCTCGACCGGGGCCATCTCGCCGCGCAGCGCGTACAGCGCCTGGCGGGTCTCGGCCAGGCCGTGGCGCGCCATTCTGCGGGCCGCCACCACCCGCTCCAGCACCACGGCCCGGTCCTCGCCGCGCTCGACCAGCAGCCTGGCCGCCTCCAGGTGGACGAGCTGCGCGGAGAGGCTGTGCGCCAGTACGTCGTGGATCTCCCGGGCGATCCTGGCCCGCTCGGCGAGCGCCGCGCTCTGCGCCTCGGCGCGGCGTGCCGCCCGCTCCTGCTCGAGCAGCCGGTAGCCGGTGCCGCGCGCCTCCTCGTCCAGCCGCAGCGTATAGCCGACGAGCAGAAAACCGAGGCCCGCGGCCAGACCGCCCGGCAGGCTGTGGTCGCCGAAGAGCATGAACGAGCCGGCGGCCACGATTCCGGCGGGCAGGCCGGCCATCAGCGGCAGCCGTTCCATCGAGACGACCACCCCGACGATCCACACCGCGGCCGCCGGGTTGTCGGCTCCCACGGCCCTGAGCGCCGCCCCCGCCCCGAGCAGCAGGGCGAGCAGGGCGAGGGCGGGGCCCAGCCGGTGGTCGACGGTGACGCGGCGGAACGCGTACACCGTGGCCGCGCATCCGGCGACGGCGGCGAGCAGGACGATCCGCGCCCACCTCGGGAAGGCGTCGTCGCGGACCACGTCCCACAGCAGCAGGCTCGCCCCGAAGACCCACATGCCCGTGTTGATCATCAGCCGCACCGGGGGCACGCCCTGGCGGCTGAGCGCGTGCCGCGAGGGCCACTGGGTCCATCGGTTCATCGGCCCTCCCTGGGTCCGGCAGGGTCCCAGACGCTACGGAACGACCTCTGCCGCGCGGATCGGCCTTGAGTCGGGCCCTGGGTGGAAAGTGCCTCTCCACCCAGGGGTGGAGAGGCACTTGTCCGCTGCGGGCCGGGGTACGTCAGGCGTCGATGCGCGACCGGTCCAGGGTCGCCGCCGAGTTGGTGATGAACTCCTTACGGGGCGCGACCTCATTGCCCATGAGCAGGTCGAACACCTGCTCCGCGGCCTCCAGGTCGCTGATGTTGATCCGCCGCAGGGTGCGGTGGCGCGGGTCCATCGTGGTCTCCGCGAGCTGGTCGGCGTCCATCTCGCCCAGACCCTTGTAGCGCTGGATGCCGTCCTTGTAGCGCACGTTCCGGCGCTGGAGGTCCAGCAGCGTCTCCTGGAGCTCGTGGTCGGAGTACGTGTAGACGTACTTGTCCTGGCCCCGCTTGGGATTGACCAGCTCGACCCGGTGCAGGGGCGGCACGGCCGAGAAGACCCGCCCCTGCTCGACCATCGGCCGCATATAGCGCTGGAAGAGCGTGAGCAGCAGGATGCGGATGTGGGCGCCGTCCACATCGGCGTCGGCGAGGAAGATCACCTTGCCGTAGCGGGCCTGGTCGATGTCGAACGTCCGGCCCGAGCCGGCCCCTATGACCTGGATGATCGAACCGCATTCGGCGTTCTTCAGCATGTCGGAGACCGACGCCTTCTGAACGTTGAGAATCTTGCCGCGGATCGGCAGCAGCGCCTGGAACTCGGAGTTCCGGGCAAGCTTGGCCGTGCCGAGGGCCGAGTCGCCCTCGACGATGAACAGCTCGCTGCGGTCCACGTCATCGCTGCGGCAGTCGGCCAGCTTCGCGGGCAGCGAGGAGGACTCCAGCGCGGTCTTACGGCGCTGCGCCTCCTTGTGCTGACGGGCCGCGATGCGGGTGCGGGCGGCCGCCACGATCTTCTCCAGCACGGCGCGGGCCTGCTGCTTGCCGTCCCGCTTGGTGGAGGTGAGAAACGCCTTGAGCTCCTTGGCCACCACGTTCGCCACGATCCGGGAGGCCGCCGAGGTGCCCAGCACCTCCTTGGTCTGCCCTTCGAACTGCGGCTCCGCCAACCGCACGGTCACGACCGCGGTGAGCCCCTCCATGGCGTCGTCCTTGACGACGTCGTCCTCGGCGACACGCAGCAGCTTGGCGGTGCGCAGCACCTCGTTGACCGTCTTGGCCACCGAGCGCTCGAAGCCGGAGACGTGGGTGCCGCCCTTAGGGGTCGCGATGATGTTGACGAAGGACTTCGTGGTGCTGTCGTAGCCGGTGCCCCAGCGCAGCGCGATGTCGACACCGAGCTCGCGCGTGACCTCGGTCGGCGTCATATGGCCGCGCTCGTCCAGGACCGGGACGGTCTCCTTGAAGGTGCCCTGCCCGGACAGCCTCAGCACATCGCAGACGGCCTTGTCCTGCGCCAGGTACTCGCAGAACTCGCTGATGCCGCCGTCGAACCGGAAGGTCTCCTCCGAGGGACCCTCGGCGCCGTCCCGGCCCTCGGCGGTCCGCTCGTCCCGGACGATCAGCGTCAGACCCGGCACCAGGAAGGCCGTCTGGCGGGCGCGCGCGTACAGCGGCTCCAGGGAGAGCTTGGCGTCCTTGAGGAAGATCTGCCGGTCCGCCCAGTAGCGGATGCGGGTGCCGGTGCGGGTCTTGGGGACCCGCTTGCCCTTGAGCAGGCCGCTCGACGGGTCGAAGGGGGCTTCGGGGCCCGATTCGGTGAAGATGCCGGGGACACCGCGCCGGAAGCTGATCGAGTGGGTCTTGGCGTCCCGGTCCACCTCCACGTCGAGCCGGGAGGACAGCGCGTTCACCACGGAAGCGCCGACGCCGTGCAGACCGCCGGAGGCCGCGTACGAGCCGCCACCGAACTTTCCGCCCGCGTGCAGCTTGGTCATCACGACCTCGACACCCGACAGGCCGGTCTTGGGCTCGACGTCGACCGGGATCCCTCGGCCGTTGTCCCGCACCTCGACCGAGCCGTCGTCGTGCAGGATCACCTCGATGCGGTCGCAGTAGCCGCCCAGCGCCTCGTCGACGGAGTTGTCGATGATCTCCCATAGGCAGTGCATGAGGCCACGGCTGTCCGTGGAGCCGATGTACATACCGGGGCGCTTGCGTACCGCTTCGAGCCCCTCCAGGACGAGCAGGTGCCGCGCGGTGTAGTTGGAGCCGCCCCGGTCTGCTCCGGTCAGCAGCGCAGTGGACGGCACGGACGTGTCGGCGGTCACGCGGTTCGCTCCTCGCTGAATTTCTTCTTGGCCCCGCTGGGGGCCGACTTGGTGGCTGGGTCGCCCGTCAGAGCGTACCGAGGCCTGATAGAGCCGTTGTGCCACCACCCATAAGAACGTCCATGCTAGTCCAGACTCCTTGACTTTCGCTCGTACGTTCGATCGCTCGTTGGGGTGACACAAACATCACGTTCCCTTTCAGGCATGAACCATTTAGGCTCCGGGCACGTCCTCACCAACAACCGGCAACCCAGCCGGGAGGACGAATCCGACAAGCGACGTGAAACCGTAAACCCACGCAATACGGCTCATTCGCCGCCAACCGTCACCATCTGGTCTACTCAGAAGCAATTTTTGAGAAAAAGCCACGAGCGGGAACGTTTTCGGCTTGGTTGGATGTTGACCCTGGTACGACAGCTCGTCGAGCTAGAGAAGAGGCGACGTGACTACTGTTCTGACCCCCGCGAGCCACCTGACGGCCGCTGACCGCTGCGACCGCTGCGGCGCCCAGGCGTACCTGCGCGTCGTCCTGGTGAGCGGCGGCGAACTGCTCTTCTGCGCCCACCACGGTCGCAAGTTCGAGCCGGAACTCAAGAAGATCGCCGCAGAGATACAGGACGAGACCGAGCGGCTCACAGCCAGCCCGGCGTCCGCGTCCGCGTCCGACGACGAACGCTGACATCTCGCATCATCCGACGACGACGAGCGACACCGGCCCAGGGCCGGGACCTCGGGCGGCCGTCCCCACAAGGGGAGGCCGCCCGTCCTCGTGCTCGCCCTCATTCCGCATGACCCCGCCCCCTCACTCCACATCGGACGCGGCCGCCCAGTCCGCCCCAGAGGCGGTCGCCTGGCGCACCTCAGACGCGGCCACCTGGTCCGCCTCGACCCCGGTCTCCACATCCGCCTCGGTTGCGGTCTCCCGGTCCGCCTCGGCCGCGGCCGCCAGCGACAGCACCGACGAGATCCGCGTATAGACGCCCGGCCGGCCGGCCTCCGCGCAGCCGCTCCCCCAGGACACCAGGCCCACGAGCTTCCCGCGGGCGACCAGCGGTCCGCCACTGTCCCCCTGGCAGGCATCCCGGCCCCCGTCCGGCAGCCCGGCACACATCATGGACTCCGAGCGGTACTCCCCCTCCGCATTCCCCGGATAGGCCGTCTCACATGCCTCGTCCGGCAGCACCCGCACACGGCTGGCCCGCAGCGTCGAGGCGTAGCTGCCGTTGCCCCGTGTATCACCCCACCCATACACCGCAGCCCGTGCCCCCGGCTGATAGGCCAGATCTCCGTCGGCCGCCATGGCGATGCCGTAGACCCGGGGCAGTCGCTGGGCGAGGGTGAGCACGGCGACGTCCCCGGACCGGCCGACCTGCTCGTATGCCGGATTGACCCAGGCCCGGAGCGGAGCCATCTCCACCCCTCCGCTGCCACGCAGATCGTCCCGGCCGATGATCACGCGCAGGTCCCCGACCTCCCACCAATCCACGCCCAGCACCTCGCGGCTCAGACAGTGCGCGGCCGTGAGCACCGTGGTGGGGCCCACCACCACACCGCCGCAGAACTGGCCCGAGCGTGCTCCGCCGAACCGCTCACGGCTCGCCAGCGCCACCGCCCAGGGCGCCAATTCCGTATGAGCCGGGTGGCCGCCGACCACCGTGCGGTCTGCCGTCGCCGGGGGAGGCAGGATCGCCAGCATGGCCAGGGCGGTGACCAGCGGGGCCGCGAGAGGAGCGAACAGGGCGGACAGCGACCTACGCATTCAGCCTCCTGACCGTACGGAGCGCGTCGCACACCCAGCGTCACCCCGTCTTCGCCACTCCGCATCCTGGGAGGGGCCGAACGGGGGTGAGCACAAACAGCGCGAAGGCCGGGCCCTTGGGAGGGCCCGGCCTTCGCGCTGCTATCCGGTCCGTGCGGACCGGTGTCCGTCAGTCCAGGTAGTCCCGCAGAACCTGGGACCGGGACGGGTGGCGCAGCTTCGACATCGTCTTCGACTCGATCTGCCGGATGCGCTCGCGCGTCACCCCGTAGACCTTGCCGATCTCGTCGAGCGTCTTCGGCTGGCCGTCGGTCAGGCCGAAGCGCATGGAGACCACGCCCGCCTCGCGCTCGCTGAGCGTGTCGAGGACGGAGTGCAGCTGCTCCTGCAGCAGCGTGAAGCTCACCGCGTCGGCCGGAACGACCGCCTCGGAGTCCTCGATCAGGTCACCGAACTCGCTGTCGCCGTCCTCACCGAGCGGGGTGTGGAGGGAGATCGGCTCGCGGCCGTACTTCTGGACCTCGATGACCTTCTCAGGGGTCATGTCGAGCTCCTTGGCCAGCTCCTCCGGGGTGGGCTCGCGGCCCAGGTCCTGGAGCATCTGGCGCTGCACCCGCGCGAGCTTGTTGATGACCTCGACCATGTGCACCGGGATACGGATGGTGCGGGCCTGGTCGGCCATCGCTCGAGTGATCGCCTGACGGATCCACCAGGTGGCGTACGTGGAGAACTTGTAGCCCTTGGTGTAGTCGAACTTCTCGACGGCGCGGATCAGACCCAGGTTGCCTTCCTGAATCAGGTCCAGGAAGAGCATGCCGCGGCCGGTGTAGCGCTTGGCCAGGGAGACCACCAGTCGGAGGTTGGCCTCCAGGAGGTGGTTCTTGGCCCGGCGGCCGTCCTCGGCGATGATCTCCAGTTCGCGCTTGAGCTTGGGCGCGAGCTTGTCGGAGTTGGCGAGCTTGTCCTCGGCGAACAGGCCGGCCTCGATGCGCTTGGCGAGCTCGACCTCCTGCTCGGCGTTGAGGAGCGGGACCTTGCCGATCTGCTTCAGGTAGTCCTTGACCGGGTCGGCGGTCGCGCCCGCCGCGGCGACCTGCTGCGCCGGGGCGTCGTCCTCGTCCTCGTCGGAGAGCACGAATCCCTGGTTCTCGGGCTCGCCCTCGCCACCCTCGGCTCCGGGCTTGCCGCCGGGAGCGTCCTCGATGACGTCCTCACCCTCGAGGATCTCGTCCGAGTCCTTCTTGGCGGCGGTCTTCTTCGCCACCGTCTTCTTGGCGGCGGTCTTCTTCGCCACCGTCTTCTTGGCGGCGGCCTTCTTGGCCACGGCCTTCTTCGCGGGCGCCGCCGCGGCCTCTCCGGCCACGCCCTCTCCTGCCTCGGCCGCCGAGGCGGTCGGAGCGGCGGCAGGGGTCTTCTTCGCGGGGACCGTCTTGGCCGTGACGGTCTTGGTGGCGGTGCGCTTTGCCGGACTCTTCGCTGCGACGCTCTTGCGGGTGCGCTTGGGCGCCTCTGCGGCACTGACCATCAGCGTCACACCCTCCTCGTCGAGGACCTGGTTGAGGCTGCGCAGAACGTTCTTCCACTGGGTTGGCGGAATCTGGTCAGCCTCGAAGGCCCGACGCACGTCATCGCCGGCGATCTGCCCCTCAGCCTTTCCCCGCTCGATGAGCGCCATGACAGACTCGGATTCGGCGATCTCCGGCGGGAGCGTACGGGATGTGCTGGCCGACACGAACAACCTCTCGGAACGATGGAAACGGCTTCCGGCCCCGTCCGCTGGGGACTGGAGCCGACGACCGCCGGCAGGATGAACCGACGGCGCGGGCGGAGTGCTGCGGGTGGAGTACAGCGTCGCGAACGACGCCCGTATTCCCTCTGCGGCTGCCACCTCTTTAATCATCGCGCTGCCCCAAAGAGCGTTACGCCCATTCCTCGTGTCCCGAGTCACACCCCATAACGGTCACAATGCCCACTCAGTGGACAGATCGACCGGACGGATCGGCTTTAGTTGATCATGCGCCGCTCCCGCGCCACCGCATCCGCGGAAATTGGCGTTGCGCCGCGGCGTCACCCCGCCGCGTCACTCCGGGGTGCCGCCTCGCCACTTTGCCTCGCGGCTTTGCCTTGCCTCTTCGCCTTGCCGCGTCGCGCCGCCGAACCCGCCGGGCGGGTTCCGGCGACGCCGCTCTCCTACGCCGTATGCCGCGGCCCGCGGGGTCAGTGCTCGCGCGGCGCGGGCACCCCCACCTCGGCGTGGTCGAGATCGGGGTGAACGATCAGCAGCTGGCGCATCGCGGCCTCCGCCGCCGCGGCGTCGCCGGAGCCGATGGCCTCGACGATCCGGCGGTGGTGGCCCACCCCGGCCTCGGTGAGCCGGTCGCAGCCGGTGACCGGGGCGCCGGAGACGTGCAGCGCGGCGGCGACGATGCCCGCCAGGTGCTCCAGCATGCGGTTGCCCGCGACCTGCAGCAGCAGGGCGTGGAACTCGGCGTCGGCGCGCGAGAAGGTCAGGGCGTCGCCCTGCCCCAGCGCATGGCCCATGATCTCGGCCATGTCGGCGAGCCGCTGCTGCACGTCCTCACGACCGGCGCCGGCGGCGAGACGGGCGGCGAGCGGCTCGATGGTCCAGCGCAGCTCGCACAGCTCGCGGCGCTGGTTGTCGCGCTGCGGCCCGAAGGCCCGCCACTCGATGATGTCGGGGTCCAGGAGGTTCCAGTCGCTGACGGGGCGAACCCGGGTGCCCACATTGGGGCGGGCGCTGACCAGGCCCTTGGCCTCCAGGACGCGCAGCGATTCCCGCACGACGGTGCGGGAGACCTCGAAGCGCTGGCCGATCTCCTCGGGGACGAGCGGACGGTCGGCCCCGAGATCGCCGGAGACGATCATCTGGCCCAGCTGCTGGACGAGTTGGCCGTGCAGCCCGCGGCCCCGGCTGCCGGCCGCGCGTCGGCCGACTCGGCCGATCTCGGCGTCGGCGCCGTCCCAGGAGGGGGCGCCGCCGCGGTCGCCGCGAGGGGCGTCGGCGTAGGGGTAGCGGTCAAGCTCGCCCGGGCCGGCGAGGCCGGAATCGGCGGGGCGAGCCGCGGTCATCGTGGTGTGCGCAAGGGTACTCACGCATCCTTTGTCGGCGACGCCCCGGAACGCCTTGAGGTCTTTGGTGAAAAGCACACGAAAGGGTGATCGCCCATTACCTCATAATTGACGCCGAATCGGACAGAAAGCAGCAGCCTTCGGGGAGTTGCGACCACTTCACGCGATGGGCCTACGGAACCCCTTCCGACCTGGTCCACCGCCGCGTGGGCTGCGCCGGCGCTACGCCGGGTGGACTCCCCCGGCGCGCCGAGAGCCGCGGCTCCGGGGCTCGCCCTCGGGCACGGTTTCGGACACGGATCCCGGCACGGATCCCGGGTGCCGCCCCGTTGATTCCCCTGATTCCTCGTAGGTGATCGGCGCGGTGCCGACGCGGTATCGGCCCGGCATTACTGCCGCGCCCGGCCGCGCAGGCCGGTGAGGGCATACGCGCACAGCAGGACGACCAGCGACAGCAGCAGAGCCTGCCCCACGGGCTGGGACGCCAGCCGCAGGGCGAGCACCAGGGCCCGGTCCACCATGGTGTGCGGCTGGTCCAGTGCCTCCGCGCGCAACCGGTGCGGCAGCCCGACGAGCGAGCGCACCGAAGGCTCGGCCATCAGCCGCTCGACGACCGGCACCGCCATAACGGGCACCGCCAGCAGCGTGGCCAGGCCGAGCGCGGTGGATCGGAAGACGGCCGCCGCCATCAGCCCGGCCCAGCCGGAGCCGATCGCGAGAGCGCACACGCTCGCGATCAGCATCGGCCAGTCGCCCGGCAGCGGCACCGCGTTACCACCGACCAGCATGAGCAGCGCCGCTCCGTCCAGGGCGAGGATGGCGAAGGAAAGCAGCAGCGCCCCAACCGCGCACACCAGGAACTTGGCGGTCAGCAGACTCAGCCGGCGTGGCACGGTGTCCCGGGCCGGGGCCAGGGCGGGATAGCGGAATTCCTCCCCGAAGGACAACGCGCCCAGGAGCCCGGAAGCGATCGCCACGGGTGGCAGTGGAACGTCGGCGGGCCAGCCCGTGATCCGGTGCAGCTCCCCCGCGCCGCCCGCCCGGGCGAGCAGTACGGAACCGACGAGCGAGGTCACCAGGGCCACGACGGCGATCAGCCAACCGGTACGCACACCGGTGGCGCGGCGCAGCTCGTAGCGCAGCGGCCAGGCCGGGCCGGGCAGCGGCAGCCGCGGGAGCACACGGGGCGGGGTGACCCGGGGACCGCGGGCGGCACTGTCGCCGCGCGTGGCCTCCAGGCCCATGTCGGCGGTCTCCTCGACCAGCCGGTGCACGACGATGCCATGGCGGTACGCGGCCTCGCCGACGGCGGCGCAGGGCAGCCCGTAGACGGAGATGCGCGTCTCGTCCTCCCGCACCACCGAAAGCCGACGCCCGACCGAGGGCACGCCGTCCGCAGGCACGGCGACATCCGCGGGCACGGCGACGTCCGCAGCCACGACATCCGCAGCCACGGAGTCCGCAGGCACGGCTGCGTCCGCGGGCACGGCGACATCAGGTGGCACGGAGGCGTCGACAGGCCTCGCAACATCCGCGGGCCCCGAGGCATCCCCGGGCACGACAGCGTCCGTAGACCCTGAGGCGTCCCCAGCCACGGCGACGTGCGCAGACCCCGAGGCGTCCGCCGGCACGGCAGCGTGTGCAGACCCCAAGGCATCTCCGGGCGGGGCAGCGGGCGTGGGCACGGCAACGCTCGGTTGCCCGCTCCGGCCGTCGGGCTCGGCCTTGCCCCCAGCCGCACCTTCCTCCTTGCCCTCCGCTCCGCCGGCCACTCCACCAGCCGCTCCGTCAGCGGCCCCCACGGCGGCCTCCGCCGTCCCGTTGACAGCCAGGGCACCGATCTCGATCGCCCCGTTCATGGCCCCCGCCCCGGCGGCCGTCTTGACCTCTACTCTGACCGCTTCGGCCTCCGCCTCGGCCTTGGTACCGTCCTCCGCCCCGTCGGCACGCCCCTTGGCCTCACCCTCGTCCCCGGCTTCGCGCGGCGCGGGCGGCTGGGCGGCACGCGCCTCCTCTTCCAGCACGGCGGCCAGCCGCCCGGCCAGCGGCGAGAGCACGGCGACGCGAGGGCGCAGCCGGGTGCGCGCGAACTCGTCGACCGGCTGGTCCGCGATCAGCCGGCCGCCGTCCAGGGTGAGGACCTGATCGGCGAGGCGGGTGACGCTCTCCGGGTCCTGGTCGGTGACGAGGACAGCGCCGCCCTGCCCGGCGAACTGCCGCAGCAGACCGTGCATCCAGACGGTCTCGCGGGCGGACAGACCGCGCGTGGGGGCGTCGAGGACGAGGGTGTGCGGGTCTCCCAGGAGAGCCGTGGCGAGGCCGAGGCGACGCTCCATGCCGGCCGCCAGGTCGCCGATGCGCTCATCGGCCAGCTCTGTGAGGCCGACCACGTCCAGCACCACGTCCGCGCGGGCTGCGGGCACCCCGACGGCGGCTCCGAGCATCCTGAGGTGGCCACGTGCGGTGCGGCCGGGATGGCCGGGGACATCGTCCAGAAGGACCCCGATCTCCCGGGCCGGGCGCCGGATGCGGTGGAGCGGGCGGCCCCGGAAGAAGGCGGCGCCATGGCCCCGGTCGAGCTGGAGCAGAAGCCTCAGCGCGCTGGTCTTGCCCGCGCCGGGGGCGCCGAACAAGGCGGTCACGCGGCCCGGTGGAGCCTCGAAGCTGAGATCGTCGACGGCAGGCCGATGGTTACGGCGGGGGGTGCTGGTCAGCCCGGTGGCCTGGATCATGGCTTCTCCCGCGGGGCGTGGAACCGCTCGTGGCACGTGGGGACTGGTGACGTACCGGAGCACGGTAACCCGCTATGTCCTGTTTCGTCGGCACCTACACCCCCTGTCGAGTCGTCGTGTCATGGGCCGTCACACCTCGGGACGAAGCATGGGCGGGTTGAGCAGCGTCGCACCCCCGGCCCGGAACAGCTGTGCGGGACGGCCACCCTGACGGGTCGTCGTTCCACCCGTGGGCACCAGGAATCCGGGCGTCCCGGTGACCTTTCGATGGAAGTTGCGCGGGTCCAGCGCCACCCCCCACACCGCCTCGTACACCCTGCGCAGCTCGCCGACCGTGAACTCCTGAGGGCAGAAGGCGGTGGCCAGTGAGGAGTACTCGATCTTGGAGCGGGCGCGCTCCACGCCGTCCGCGAGGATGCGGGCGTGGTCGAAGGCGAGCGGGGCTGCCAGCTCCGCGTCGCGGCCGAAGGTCCCGTCCTGGTCGAGCAGGGACTCGACCGGCGCCCAGCGCACACTGTGTGCATCGCCGCCAGGCCGGGGCGCGGGGAGGTCCGGTGCGAGGGCGAGGTGGGCGACGCTCACCACCCGCATCCTGGGGTCGCGCTTGGGGTCTCCGTAGGTGGCGAGTTGTTCGAGATGGGCGGCGTTGGGAGGGGCCGGGACCGCGGGGTCGTGGGCGAGCAGCCCGGTCTCCTCGGCCAGTTCCCTGGCGGCCGCCGCGGTCAGGTCCTCATCGGCCCGCACGAAACCGCCCGGCAGAGCCCAGCGCCCCTGGAAGGGCGGCTCGCCACGGCGGACGGCCAGCGCGCACAGCGCGTGCCGCCGGACCGTCAGTACGACCAGATCCACGGTGACGGCGAACGGCGGGAAGGCCGCTGGATCGTAGGGCATATGGCGATCATAGTCGTCTTCCTGACGATAATCAGTCCCTTCAGAATGATCGTCGATGTTGATGGAAGCGCTCCCGCCACGGCGGCTCCGCCGCGGCTCAGTGGCGACTGCGGTCCCCTCGCTGGCCGGGCCTGCGCCGCACCCGCATCCGCCCCGCCGGACGCGTCCTGGCCGCCTGCGCACCCGGGCTCTTGGCGCGGACGCCGCGCGGCCGCCCGGTCCCACCGGACCCGGACGATCCGCCGGACACTCCGTCGGACGCCGTGGCCGCAGCAGCGCCAAGGCGCTCCAACTCCCCGCGCACCGCGGTCTGCAGGGCCCTGTCGACGCGCTCCTGGCGCAGCGAGCGGCGCAGCAGCTCCGGATCGAGCCCTTCGTTGCACGCCTGGTGCAGCAGCCTGGCGAACAGGTAGTGGGGGTCGACGCACAGCGCGCGGCCGAGCGAGACGCGCGCCGCCGGCTCGTCCCCGAGCGACCAGGCGACCCAGCCGGCGAGGGTGAGCGGTGCCGCGGCGTGCTCCCCGTACGAGCCGACGCAGCGGCGGGCGAGGGCACGCCACAGCCGCAGCGCCGCTTCCGCCTCCGGCCCTTCCATCCACTGCGCGGCCCGGTCGCGCGCCAGCCGGTCCTGCAGCCCGATGATGACCGCGGCCGCCTCCTCGTCGCCGATCAGCCCGTCGTCGCGGACGTCGGCCGCGACCGGGTCGGCGATCGGCGGCGCGGCGCGGAGCCGGGTCAGCATGCCGCCGACGAGGACCAGCGTCTCCTCGCGCACCGTCGCGCAGTCCGAGCCGCCCAGGATCCTCGGCACGAGCTCACTGCCCGCCGCGTCCAGCGCCCGCTCCTGCTCCTCGGCCCGGGGCGGGGCGAGCGGCGCGAGCCTGGCCTCCATCTCGCGCAGCGACCCGCGCACATGGATGCCCGCATAGGTCGCCGCAGCCGCCATCACGGAGGTGCCGGACAGGGTGAGCGGGACGCCTTCCGGCGGGCAGCAGCGCCGGTCGGGGCAGACATACGACCAGAACCGGCCGTCGGAGATGCACAGCGCTTCGAAGACCGGCACCTCCAGCCCGCCACACGCGGTGCGCAGCCGCTGGGCGAGCGGCCGCAGGCGCTCCATCACGTCCTGCCCCGACTCGCCCTCGGCCGGCTCCTGGCACAGGAACAGCACCGTCCCGTCGGGCCGGCCCGCCCGCCGCTCACTGCCCGTCACCAGGCAGTCGGCGAGCTGGTCGCAGACCTCCGGCCACTCCTCGCTCGTCCGGGGAATGCCCAGCCTGAGGCGACCGCCGAAGCGGCCGCGCGGCCCGTGCAGTGCGATCATCACGATGCTGTCGTCCGGGTGGAACCCGAGGACGTAGGGCAGAGCGTCGGCGAGCTCGGCCGGGCTGCGGAGCGTGATCTGGTCGTCGCCGGACAGGCCGGCCGCTTCGTTGTGTCGAGTCATGACCCGACGGTCTCCCAGCCGGGCCCGGCCCGCCAGGCCTGTGGATAACGTTATCCACAGGCTTGGGGTCTGGTTCGCGCGATGACGGTGGGATCGGGTTGCATGGGGGCATGAGCGACGAAGACCTGCGCATCGCGGCCGACCGCGTCCTGGCCCGCCTCGTCGGGGATCCCTCCGGCTCCGCCCGCCTGCGGGAGGATCAGTGGCGGGCGATCGAGGCGCTGGTCTCCCACCGCCGCCGGGCGCTGGTCGTGCAGCGCACGGGATGGGGCAAGTCCGCGGTGTATTTCGTCGCCACCTCCCTGCTGCGCGAGCGCGGCAGCGGCCCGACGGTGATCGTCTCCCCGCTGCTGGCGCTGATGCGCAACCAGGTCGAGGCCGCCGCGCGGGCCGGTATCCGCGCGCGCACGATCAATTCCGCCAACACCGAGGAGTGGGACACCATCCAGGCCGAGGTGGCCGCCGGTGAGGTGGATGTGCTGCTCGTCAGCCCCGAGCGGCTGAACAATCCCGACTTCCGGGACCAGGTGCTGCCCAAGCTCGCCGCGGCCACCGGCCTGCTGGTCGTCGACGAGGCACACTGCATCTCCGACTGGGGCCATGACTTCCGCCCCGACTACCGCAGGCTGCGCACCATGCTCGCCGACCTGCCGCCGGGCGTGCCCGTGCTGGCCACGACCGCGACTGCCAACGCCCGGGTGACCGCGGACGTCGCCGACCAGCTGGGCACGGGCGGGCCGTCGGCGGATGGCTCCGGCGCGGACAGCTCGCGGGCGCTGGTGCTGCGCGGGCCGCTGGACCGGGAGAGTCTGAGCCTGGGTGTGCTGCGGCTGCCGGACGCGGCACACCGGCTGGCCTGGCTCGCCGACCACCTCCCCGAGCTCCCGGGCTCGGGGATCATTTACACCCTCACGGTCGCCGCGGCCGAGGAGGTGACCGCGTTCCTGCGGCAGCGCGGCCATACCGTCGCCTCCTACACCGGCAAGACGGAGAACGCCGACCGTCAGCAGGCCGAGGAGGACCTGCTGGGAAACCGGGTCAAGGCCCTGGTGGCCACCTCCGCGCTGGGCATGGGCTTCGACAAGCCGGATCTGGGCTTTGTGGTCCATCTGGGCTCGCCCTCCTCCCCCATCGCCTACTACCAGCAGGTCGGGCGGGCCGGGCGCGGCGTGGAGCACGCCGAGGTGCTGCTGCTGCCGGGCCGTGAGGACGAGGCCATCTGGCGCTATTTCGCCTCGCTCGCCTTCCCCTCCGAGGAGCAGGTGCGCCGCACGCTCGATGTGCTGGCGGCGGCGGACCGGCCGGTGTCCCTGCCCGCGCTCGAGCCGCAGGTCGACCTGCGCCGCTCGCGCCTGGAGATCATGCTCAAGGTGCTCGACGTGGACGGCGCGGTCCATCGGGTGCGCGGCGGCTGGACCGCGACGGGGCAGCCCTGGGCGTACGACGCGGAGCGCTACGCATGGGTGGCGCGGCAGCGGGAGTCCGAGCAGCAGGCGATGCGGGACTACGCCTCGGCGCCCGGCTGCCGGATGGAGTTCCTGCGGCGGCAGCTGGACGACGAGGCGGCGGCGCCGTGCGGGCGCTGCGACAACTGTGCCGGGGCCCGGTTCACCGCCGAGGTGTCCGCGCCGTCGCTGGAGGCGGCGCGTGGCGAGTTGGGGCGCCCCGGCGTCGAGGTGGAGCCGCGCCGTATGTGGCCGACCGGACTGCCCGCGGTCGGCGTCGAGCTCAAGGGCCGGATCCCGGCGGGTGAGCAGGCCGCCCCCGGGCGGGCGCTCGGCCGCCTCTCCGATATCGGCTGGGGAAACCGGCTGCGACCGCTGCTCGCCCCGCACAACCCGGACGAGCCGGTTCCGGACGATGTGGCCGACGCCGTGGTGACGGTGCTCGCCGACTGGGCCAAGGGGCCCGGCGGCTGGGCGTCGGGTGCGCCGGACGCTCCGGCCCGGCCGGTCGGCGTGGTCACGGTGGCCTCGCACACCCGGCCGCGGCTGATCCAGACGCTGGGCGAGCGGATCGCCTCCGTCGGCCGGATGCCCCTGCTCGGTTCGGTCTCCTACCTCGACTCCGAGACCGACACCCGGGTGCCGCGCACCAACAGCGCCCAGCGACTGCGGGCGCTGCACGGCGCGCTGACGGTGCCGCCCGCGCTGGCCGAGGCGCTCGGGCAGACCCCGGGGCCGGTGCTCCTCGTCGACGACCTGGCGGACACCGGCTGGACGCTGGCGGTGGCCGCCCGGCTGCTCCGCCGGGCCGGGGCTGAGGCGGTCTTTCCGCTGGTCCTCGCAGTACAGGGATGACCGCCGCCGCAGGTGAGGGCGGCTCGCGGAATATTGACGGCGGACCGACCCAAACCGGTCAGGTGTGCCAATTGCTCGTTGCCGCGCGCCGGCACGACCGCAAGAATTGAAGCAGTTCCCCGCTTCCGGGCCACCTGTGGTGCGCCGGAGCCGTGTCGTGGCGTGCGCCCATGCCCGACCTTCGCACGGACCGTGGGCGCGCAGACGAAGGGAGGACCGTGACCTTCGGCTTCGCTCCGTCGCCGGCCACCGATCACGTTTCCGGGCTTGGCCGGATGCTCGAGCCCGCAGAGTGGGCCGCTGCCGGCATTCCGCTGCTGCGCAATCCGCGTGAGGTCGTCACCGGCCTGCACAGCCGCCATCTGCCCACACCCTCGACGGCCGTGGTCGCGGTCCTCGATCCGGAGGAGCGGCTGGCGGCCAGTGCCTCGTTCACCCGGCGCCGCTCCTGGGCGGCCGACGGCTGGGAGTTCCGAAACGCGCTCCTGGCCCAGTTGCGCCGGGTCATCCCGCACGATCTGCGGCGCCGTACACCGGTCCGTACCGCCGTGCTGCTCTACTGCCGGGACGGCGAGAGCCAGTGGACGGAGGAGGACGGCGCCTGGATGTGGGGCCTGCGCGATGCCTGCACCCTACACGGACTGCGCTGCGGCGCCTACATCACGCTGACCCGGGCGGGCTGGCAGGTGCTGGGCGAAGGGCGGGGCGGCCGTCGGCCGCACTCCGCCTCCCGCCACAGCGGCCTCGGCTTCGGTACCACCACCGCCGACAGCGTCACGGCGGCGGTACCGCACCCGCACGGTGAAGCGCGCGAGGCGCTGCGCCGCTCCGCGGCCGTGTGAGCGGCCGCGCACCCGCGAGGCGCGATCAGACGCCCGCGGGCATGAGGGGGTTGATCCGCTCGGAGTCGCCGCAGACGATCAGCAGCGTTCCGGCCCGACGCATCGCCTCGGGCAGTGCGCGGGCGACGGCGTCGTCGGCTCCCCCGTTGACCGCGACGACCACGACCGGGCGGGCCGTGACGCGGCGGGCAGCGATGGCAGCGTAGAAGACGTCGTCACCGGCGTCCTGCTGCGCCCAGTAGGACGCCTCGCCGAAGGAGAGCTCATGCGCCGCCCACGGATGCTGTTCCCCAGTGGTCAGCACCAGGATTTCGGCGGGCGCCCGGCCGGAGTCCAGCAGCAGGTCGACGGCCTCGTCCGCCGCGTCCAGGGCCCCCTCCGGCGAGGCGGGGATCAACTGGAGCTGCGGACCGGCAGGCTTCGCGGAAGAGACGGGCGGCGCGGGCTTGGCCGCACCGGCGGGCGGACCGGGCTTGGCCACGTCACCAGCGGTGCGCTGGGCCGGGGCCGAGGGGGTCGCGGCGGAGCCGCGGTTGGGGCCGGGACTGCCGGGCCGCCGTGGGGCGGGCCGGGGGCCGGGGCCAGGGACGGGACGAGGGGTCGGCGCGGTGCGGCCTGCGGCCGGTGTCGCGCGAGGACCCGGGACACTCTCGTGAATCTGAGGCTCCTCGGGGATGAGAGGCATGGGCTGATGTCTATCAAACGTCGGTGCGAGTCGCATCGGCGGGTGGGTGGAAATAAACCGTTCAGAAGTCGAAGCCGAGTTGACCGGAATCCTCCGCATCGGCTGGTCCGGGAACGCTGCGGACCCGCTTGAGGTGCCGCCAGCGGGGCAATCCGTCCAGATATGCCCAGGACAGCCGGTGGTAGGGGGTGGGACCCAGCTCCGTCAGAGCGGCGCGGTGCGCGGGCGACGGATACCCCGCGTTGTCGCCGAAGCGGAAGTCCGCGTGGGCGGCTCCCAGTTCGGCCATCAGCGTATCCCGCCGGACCTTGGCGATCACCGAGGCCGCGGCGACGGCCACGCAGGACTGATCGCCCTTGATGACCGTACGGACCTTCCAGGACTCGCCCAGATAGTCGTGCTTCCCGTCGAGTATCACCGCGTCGGGGCGCACGGGCAGTCCGTCGAGCGCGCGGGTGGCGGCGAGCCGGAGGGCCGCCGTCATCCCCAGGGCGTCGATCTCCTCGGGGGAGGCATGGCCAAGGGCGTATGAGGTGACCCACGTCTCCAACTCCTGGGCGAGCGCCGTGCGCTTCTTGGGGCTCAGCAGCTTGGAGTCGGTGAGCCCGGCCGGCGGTCGCCGCAGCCCGGTGACCGCCGCGCAGACCGTCACCGGACCGGCCCAGGCCCCGCGCCCGACCTCGTCGATCCCGACGACGATCTTGGCTCCTGTGGTGGCGCGGAGCGAGCGCTCGACGCGGTGAGTGGGCGGTTCGTAGACCATGGCGAGGACCAGATTACGCCGCCCGGGCACCGCTCGTGCACCGGGTTATGCCTGGCGGCCCGCGACCGGCCCTTGTGGACCGCCCCCACTCAACGCGACAGCGCCCGTGGGCGGTTCGACGGCGCGGGCCGGGCGCCGGGGGCACTGCGTGCCGCTCCCGCGTCGGCGCAGGTCAGTGAGTGTCCGTGCGCGTCAGTCCGCGGCCGGGACCCAGCCCGGAAGCGGCTCGGTGCGGTCCTGCCACTCGCCCGGCGGCGCACCGGCCGCCGCGGCCGCGATCACGCCCCCGACGATCGCGCAGTTGGTGTCCACGTCCCCACCCACCTGGGCGGTCGTCCAGAACGCCTCCTCGAACGCGCCGAGGTGCCGGGCCGCCGACCACAGGGCGAACGGCACGGTGTCGTGCGCGCTGGTGCGGCGGCCACAGCCGAGCACCGCCGCGACGGTGCCCGCGTCCGCGTAGTCGAGCATGTCACGGGCGCGACGCAGCCCCGCCTGGACGGCGCTGCGCGGGACGAGCGAGATCACCCGGTCCAGCAGAGCGCCCGGCCCGCCGACGCCCGCCGGATCGGCGGCCAGCGACGCCGCCGCGGCCACCGCCATCGCCCCCGCCACGGCTTCCCGGTGCTGGTGCGTGGTGTACGCGGAGATCTCCGCCTGGTGCGTGGCCTGCTCCGGGTCGCCCGCGTACCAGGCGCCCAGCGGCGCGATCCGCATCGCGGCTCCGTTGCCCCATGAACCCTGCCCCTGGAACAGGCCCGCGGCCAGCTCCCGCCAGTCGCCGCCCTCTCTGATCAGCCTGAGCATCCGGTTCACCGCGGGCCCGTAGCCGCGGTCGAAATCATGGTGCTCGGCGAAGGAATGGGCGAGCGCGTCCTGGTCGATACGGCCATGGGTGACCAGAACGGCCAGCACCGAGCCCGCCATCTCGGTGTCATCGGTCCACTGCCAGGCCCCGGACGGCAGCTCGCGCCGCCCCAGCAGCGGATAGTTGACAGGCACAAAGAACTGGGAGCCGAGGGCATCACCCACGGCCAGCCCGCGCAGGCTCCGCAGGGCCCGCTGGAATCGGTCTCCGGTCATCAGCGCGCACTCCAACTGGTAAGGCCATAGGGCTCGGGAGCGCACCAGCGCTCGAAGGGCCGGTCGAGGTGGTAGCGCCCGTCGGGGCCGAGCACCAGGGCCCGTGTCTCACCGTTGCCCGGGTTGGACAGCGACTCGAACTCCGCGACGGTCCAGTGCAGCCACCGCATGAAGAACAGCCGCATGGTCAGCCCATGGGTCACCAGCAGGACGTTCGGCGGATGGGCGGGGTCCTCGAAGCTGCGCCACAGGCTCTCCAGAAAGGCGTCCACCCGGTCGTAGACGTCGGCGCCCGACTCGCCCTGCGCGAAGCGGTAGAAGAAGTGCCCATAGGCGTCCCGGTAGGCCTTCTGTTTACGGACGTCCTCCCGGTCCTGCCAGTTTCCCCAGTCCTGTTCGCGCAGCCGCGGCTCCTCCCTGACCCGGGTGCGCGACGGGTCGAGGCCGAGCAGTTCCAGGGTCTGGTGGGTGCGTCGATACGGCGAGACATAGACCGAGAGCCGCTCGTCGGCGAAGATCGCGCGCAACCGCTCCCCCACCTCAACGGACTGCCGCCGCCCGGTCTCCGTCAGACTCAGGGCGTGGTCGGGCACCCGCTCGTACACCGTGTCGTCAACGTTCCCCTCCGATTCGCCGTGCCGTACGAGAACGATGCGCCGGGGTCGTGCCATGCGGCCACCCTAGGCCACCGGCCCCGGCTCACACCGTCCAGGAGGACTCGACCCCCACGACATCGCCCGCGATCGCCGCCACGTCCGCCTCGGTCTGCGCGCGCAGGGCGAGCCGTTCCACCCGCTCCACGCGGTACTTGCCGTGCTCGGCGGCCGAATTCCACATCGACAGCACCAGGAACTCACCGCCGGGAGCCTCCCCGAACACCCCGCGCACCATCCCCGGCGACCCGGCCATCGCCGGATTCCACACCTTCTCCTGCACCAGCGTGAAGTGCTCCACCCGGTCCGGGTGGACCCGGCAGTGCGCCACCCGCACCACGTCCGCATCCGTGAACCGCGGCTGGAAGCCCACCTTCACATCGAAGCGGTGCTCGAACAGCCGCACCTGCATGTCCCGGTATGTGCCCGACTGTGCGGCCGCCAACCGGTCGTGGGAACGCGCCATGAAGGAGTCGTAGAACGCTCTGCTCTCCCAGAACGCGAAGATATGCGCCACATCCGGCCGCCCCCGGCTCCAGCCGCCGCCCTGCCCCCGGAAACCCGGTTCGCCGAGCAACCCCGCCCACTTCCGCTGCCCCCGCTCGAAACCGCGGCGGTCCACCACGGTGCAGCGAATCCACTTGACCAGCACCGCGCCATCGTACGGCCCCGAAGGTGGCCCGCATCACGGACTGAAGGAGTCCGGCTACGCATGGGGGTCGCCCGGCGGCAGCACGTTCGAGGATCCGCTCGGCCGTACGCCTGGCGCACACCCCTCAGAGCGACCAGGCGCATGCCCCGGAGCGGCAAAGGCAGCACCCAGACGCAGCGACAAAGGCGGGGTGCGGGCCGAGGGCCCGCACCCCGCCTCAGCGGTTCGCCCGCGAGGGGCCGGTGATCAGCTGCAGCCGCTGGTCGAGCCGCAGCCCTCGCACAGGTAGCAGCTGCCCGCCCGGCGCATCTTCGTGCCGCAGGAGAAGCACAGCGGCGCGTCGGCGTTCAGCCCGAACTGGATCTCGGCCAGCTCGGTGGAGCTGTGGGCCTGCTTGGGCGCCGGGGCGACGGCCCGCGGCTTGGAGGTGGCGGCCGGCGGGGCGTCCACATGGCGCGGGGCCGACTGTGCCAGGCCCTCGACATCCACCTCGGCGTCGTCGATGGACTGCTCGTACGAACCGGTCTCCAGGTGGCGCTGACGCTCCTCCGCGGAGTGGATGCCGAGCGCCGACCGGGTCTCGAAGGGCAGGAAGTCCAGCGCCAGCCGGCGGAAGATGTAGTCGACGATCGACTGCGCCATCCGCACGTCCGGGTCGTCCGTCATGCCGGCCGGCTCGAAGCGCATGTTGGTGAACTTCGAGACGTAGGTCTCCAGCGGCACGCCGTACTGCAGGCCGACCGAGACGGCGATCGAGAAGGCGTCCATCATGCCCGCGAGGGTCGAGCCCTGCTTGGACATCTTCAGGAAGACCTCACCGAGGCCGTCGTCCGGGTAGGAGTTCGCCGTCATGTAGCCCTCGGCGCCGCCCACCGTGAAGGAGGTCGTGATGCCGGGACGGCCCTTGGGGAGGCGCTTGCGGACCGGGCGGTACTCGATGACCTTCTCGGCCTCGGGCTCGGCCTGCTCGGCGGGCTTCTCTTCCTTCTTCTTGGCCGAGAGGGGCTGGCCGACCTTGCAGTTGTCGCGGTAGATCGCCAGAGCCTTCAGGCCCAGCTTCCAGCCCTCGAAGTAGATCTCCTCGATCTCCTCGACCGTCGCCGACTCCGGCATGTTGACCGTCTTGGAGATCGCGCCCGACAGGAAGGGCTGGGCGGCGGCCATCATCCGCACATGGCCCATCGGCGAGATGGAGCGGTCGCCCATGGCGCAGTCGAACACCTCGTAGTGCTCGGACTTGAGCCCCGGCGCGTCGATGACGTTGCCGTACTCGGCGATGTGGGCGACGATCGCCTCGACCTGCTCGGGCTGGTAGCCGAGCCGCTTGAGCGCCTTCGGGACCGTGTTGTTCACGATCTGCATCGAGCCGCCGCCGACGAGCTTCTTGAACTTGACCAGGGCCAGGTCCGGCTCGATGCCCGTGGTGTCGCAGTCCATCATCAGGCCGATGGTGCCGGTCGGCGCGAGCACCGACGCCTGGGCGTTGCGGAAGCCGTTCTTCTCACCAAGGCGGATCACGTCCTGCCAGGCCTCGGTCGCCGCGGCCCACACCGGCGTGTCCAGGTCGTCCATGCGCTTGGCCGCGCCGTTGGCGTCCGAGTGCTGCTTCATGACGCGCTTGTGGGCGTCGGCGTTGCGGGCGTAGCCCTCGTACGGGCTGACGACCGCGGCCAGCTCGGCGGAGCGCCGGTAGGACGTGCCGGTCATCAGCGAGGTGATGGCCCCGGCCAGGGCCCGGCCGCCGTCGCTGTCGTAGGCGTGGCCGGTGGCCATCAGCAGAGCGCCGAGGTTGGCGTAGCCGATGCCCAGCTGGCGGAAGGCGCGGGTGGTCTCGCCGATCTTCTGGGTCGGGAAGTCCGCGAAGCAGATGGAGATGTCCATCGCGGTGATGACGAGCTCGACGACCTTGGCGAAGCGCTCGGCGTCGAAGCGCTGGTGGCCCGCGTCATCGTCGTCGAGGAACTTCATCAGGTTGAGCGAGGCAAGGTTGCACGAGGAGTTGTCCAGGTGCATGTACTCGCTGCACGGGTTGGAGGCGGTGATCCGGCCCGTCTCCGGCGAGGTGTGCCAGTGGTTGATCGTGTCGTCGTACTGGATGCCCGGGTCGGCGCAGGCCCAGGCGGCCTCGGCCATCTTGCGGAAGAGCGACTTGGCGTCGACCTCTTCGAGGATCTCGCCGCTCATACGGGCGCGCAGACCGAACTTCGAGCCGGACTCCACGGCCTTCATGAACGTGTCGTTCACCCGGACCGAGTTGTTGGCGTTCTGGTACTGGACGGACGTGATGTCCTCGCCGCCCAGGTCCATGTCGAAGCCCGCGTCGCGCAGGGCGCGGATCTTCTCCTCCTCCTTCACCTTGGCCTCGATGAAGGCCTCGACATCCGGGTGGTCGACGTCGAGGACGACCATCTTGGCGGCCCGGCGGGTGGCGCCCCCGGACTTGATCGTTCCGGCGGAGGCGTCGGCGCCGCGCATGAACGAGACCGGACCGGAGGCGTTGCCACCGGAGGAGAGCAGTTCCTTGGAGGAGCGGATACGGGAGAGGTTCAGGCCGGCTCCGGAGCCGCCCTTGAAGATCATCCCCTCTTCCTTGTACCAGTCGAGGATCGACTCCATGGAGTCGTCGACGGAGAGGATGAAGCAGGCGCTGACCTGCTGCGGCTGCTTGGTTCCGACGTTGAACCACACCGGCGAGTTGAAGCTGAAGACCTGGCGCAGCAGCGCGTAGGTGAGCTCGTGGTCGAAGATCTCGGCGTCCGCCGGGGAGGCGAAGTAGCCGTTGTCCTCGCCGGCCTGGCGGTAGGTGCGCACCACCCTGTCGATGAGCTGCCGCAGGCTCGACTCGCGCTCCGGAGAGCCGACCGCGCCACGGAAGTACTTGCTCGTGACGATGTTGACCGCGTTCACCGACCAGAAGTCGGGGAACTCGACGCCACGCTGTTCGAAGTTGATCGACCCGTCGCGCCAGTTGGTCATGACGACGTCACGGCGCTCCCAGACCACCTCGTCGTACGGATGCACGCCGGGGGTGGTGTGGATGCGCTCGATACGCAGACCCTTGGCCGCCTTGCTGCCCTTGGAGCGGGAGCCTCGCGCGGGGCCGCTCGTCGTCTCTGTCATTCCGCCTCCCTGTACGGGCTAAAACGCCCTGATGTGCCTATTTCTTCCCATGGCACGGTGTATGTCGTTCATCCGGAGGCATCTCGCCCCCGGCAAGCCTTGATCGCCGCGACTCAGTGACTCAGTCGGCGGTGGTGGCGGACGCGGGGACCTCCGCGGCCCCGTCGGCGCCGGGCCCGCGGTCGTTCGCGGGAGGCTGTTGCTGGCTGCGCAGCTCCGTGACCGCGGCCTCGAAGTCTTCGAGGGAGTCGAAGGCGCGGTAGACGGAGGCGAAGCGGAGGTATGCGACGAGGTCGAGCTCCTGGAGCGGGCCGAGTATGGCGAGCCCCACGTCATGGGTGGACAGCTCCGCGCTGCCGGTGGCCCGTACGGCCTCCTCCACCCGCTGGCCGAGCTTGGCGAGGGCGTCCTCGGTGACTGGGCGACCCTGGCACGCCTTGCGCACCCCGGAGATGACCTTGTCGCGACTGAAGGGCTCGGTGACCCCACTCCGCTTGATCACCATCAGCGACGCGGTCTCCACGGTCGTGAAGCGGCGCGAGCAGTCGGGGCACTGGCGGCGCCTGCGGATCGAACAACCGTCGTCTGTGGTCCGGCTGTCGACGACTCGACTGTCGGGGTGCCTACAGAAGGGGCAGTGCATGACTCCGTACCCTCCTCACCCTCAAGAACGGCGCATGGCTGACATGCTTCGACCGGCCCTCACGGACCTTTCGAAGCAGCCACAAGCATAGGCGAAGTACTCGGCCATGGATGACCGGGGACCACAACTTGTGGGCGACTACCATCCATCAAACCACTAGATGTGGTGCTCGACACTCACCCGCCACAATGGCGTGTCCCGCCCCGCGAGCAGGCACGAGACTACGCGAAGCCCACCGGTCCCCGTGCCTCGGGGGTGAGGGTGTCACACTGGTACGCCGCCCCAGCCGACCACCGAATCAACCGCCCCATACACCCAATCCTGTGATCACGTCAGCTCATCTGCGAAATTTCACTCGAACGTGTGTTTGGCGCAACCTTTCGAAAGCAACTACCGTTGCCCTACTAGGGAGAACATCTCGAGAGGGGCCGTCGTGACCACCACCACAGAGAGCGCCACCATCACCACCCAGGAGCGCTCCCAGAGCCGACTCGAACACACGCATGCGATGAACCAGGGCCACGCGATGAATGACGCAGCCACGAACCCGGAGGGGCAGAAGCCCACGCGCTCCCTACCCGGCCGACCTCCAGGAATCCGGGCGGACAGCTCCGGGCTGACCGACCGGCAGCGTCGAGTCATCGAAGTCATTCGCGACTCTGTGCAGCGCCGCGGCTACCCGCCGTCCATGCGTGAGATCGGGCAGGCGGTGGGCCTCTCCAGCACCTCGTCCGTCGCCCATCAGCTCATGGCGCTGGAGCGCAAGGGCTTCCTGCGGCGCGACCCGCACCGGCCCCGGGCGTACGAGGTGCGCGGCTCCGACCAGCCCAGCGCCCAGCCCACCGACACCACCGGCAAGCCCGCCGCCTCGTATGTTCCCCTCGTCGGCCGGATCGCGGCCGGTGGCCCCATCCTCGCCGAGGAGTCGGTCGAGGACGTCTTCCCGCTCCCCCGGCAGCTGGTCGGAGACGGTGAGCTCTTCGTCCTGAAGGTGGTCGGCGACTCCATGATCGAGGCCGCCATCTGCGACGGCGACTGGGTGACGGTCCGCCGCCAGCCCGTCGCGGAGAACGGCGACATCGTCGCCGCCATGCTGGACGGAGAGGCCACGGTCAAGCGCTTCAAGCGCGAGGACGGCCATGTGTGGCTCCTCCCGCACAACGCCGCGTACCAGCCGATCCCGGGCGACGAGGCGACCATCCTGGGCAAGGTGGTCGCGGTGCTGCGCCGGGTCTGAGCTCGGCGGAACTGAGCTCGGCCGG
This sequence comes from Streptomyces sp. NPDC000941, assembly GCF_053599555.1. NCBI lineage: Bacteria > Bacillati > Actinomycetota > Actinomycetes > Kitasatosporales > Streptomycetaceae > Streptomyces > Streptomyces sp. NPDC000941. The sequence goes on along the minus strand of NZ_JBSFMM010000012.1, from coordinate 61,106 downwards.
TCCGAGCTCGGCAGGTCCAGGCGCGCCGACCCTCCGCGCCCAGCGACCGGGCCCCGGAACCTCTGCGCCGGTTCCGGGGCCCTGCTGTGTCCACGCCGCTGTTGTGTCCGCGCCCCTACGCAGGGCCTGGGCCCGGCCTAGGCGTCAGCCGCCTTGGCCGCGGCGTCGATGGCGGCCAGCGAGCGGCGCACCTGATTGCGATCGGTCGTGTACCAGAAGTCCGGCATGGACTTGCGCAGGAACGAGCCGTAGCGGGCCCGCTCGACCCGCGGGTCGAGCACGGCGACGACCCCACGGTCTCCGGAGGCGCGCACCAGCCGACCTGCCCCTTGCGCCATCAGCAGGGCGGCATGCGTGGCCGCAACCGCCATGAAGCCATTGCCGCCGGCATCCTCCACGGCCTTCTGGCGAGCGCTCATCAGAGGGTCGTCTGGGCGTGGGAACGGCACCCGGTCCATCACCACCAGCTGGCAGTTCGGACCAGGGACATCGACGCCCTGCCAGAGCGAGAGCGTGCCGAACAGGCACGTACGGGCGTCGCCCGCGAAGGTGCGGATCAGCTCGCCCAGCGTCTCCTCGCCCTGGAGCAGGATGGGCACGTCCAGACGGCCACGCAGGTCCTCCGCGGCCGCCTGAGCGGCGCGCATCGAGGAGAAGAGGCCGAGAGTCCGGCCGCCCGCGGCCTCCACCAGCTCGGCGAGCTCGTCGAGCATGTCCGAGCGGCTGCCCTCGCGACCGGGCTGGGCGAGATGCTTGGCGACGTAAAGGATCCCCTGCTTGGAGTAGTCGAAGGGCGAACCGACGTCGAGCCCCTTCCACGGGGGCGCGGCGCCCTCCTCGCCCTTGGCGTCCCGGACGCCCTCGGGAAAGAGGCCGAGCGAGGCGGCCACACCGTTGAAATCCCCGCCGAGCTTGAGGGTGGCGGAGGTGAGGACCACGGAACGGTCCTCGAAGAGCTTCTCGCGCAGCAGGCCCGACACCGAGAGCGGGGCGACGCGCAGCGAGGCGCCGAAGCGGTCGTGCCGCTCGTACCAGACGACGTCGTACTCGGACCCGTCCACGATGCGCTCGGCCACCTGGTGGATGCTCTCCACGGAGGCGAGAGCCTGCTTGCGCACGGCGTCCTCGTCCTGGACCGACGCGTCGCGCGTGGCACCGAGCGCCGAGATGACCGTACGGGCCGCGTCGCGGAGCGCCATCAGGGCATAGCCGAGGTCTTCGGGAATCTCCTCGAGGCGGCCGGGCAGCGCGAGCTCCATCAGCCGCTCGAAGGTCTCGGAGGCGGTCTGCAGTGCATCCGCCGCCTTCTCGTTGACGAGCTTGGCGGCGCGGCGCACCGCGCGGTTGACCTGGCCCGGGGTGAGCTCGCCGCTGGCGACTCCGGTGACCCGGGAGACGAGCTCATGGGCCTCGTCGACGATCAGCACCTCATGGCTCGGCAGGACGGGCGCGCCCTCGATGGCGTCGATGGCCAGCAAGGCGTGGTTGGTGACCACGATCTCGGCCAGCTTGGCCCGCTCGCGGGCAGCCTCGGCGAAGCATTCCGCGCCATAGGTGCACTTGGACGCGCCGAGGCATTCCCGGGAGGAGACGGAGACCTGGGACCAGGCGCGGTCGGAGACGCCGGGGGTCAGATCGTCACGGTCGCCCGTCTCGGTCTCATCGGCCCAGTCGCGCATCCGCAGCAGGTCCTTGCCCAGCTTGCTGGTGGGCTCGGCCGCCTCGAACGGGTCGAACAGCCCGACCTCCCCCGCCTCGGCGTCCTCCTGCGGCACACCCTCGTGGAGGCGGTGCAGGCACAGGTAGTTGGAGCGGCCCTTGAGCATGGCGAACTCGGGGCGGCGGCGCAGCAGCGGATGCAGGGCGTCGACGGTGCGCGGCAGGTCGCGCTCGACGAGCTGGCGCTGCAGGGCGAGGGTGGCCGTCGCGACGACGACACGCTCTCCGTGGGCGATGGCGGGCACGAGATAGCCGAGGGACTTTCCGGTGCCGGTGCCGGCCTGGGCGAGCAGATGCGCGTTTTCGTCGATCGCCTCGGCTACGGCTTCGGCCATGGCGGTCTGACCAGGGCGCTCGGTGCCGCCCACGGCGGTGACGGCGGCATGCAGCAGGTCGGCGAGGGTAGGCGGGGACGATGCAGTCATAGGAGAGTCAGCCTACGCGGCAGCACTGACATCACGGGCGGGACTCCTGACGCGGAACCTGAACGGGTCGGGCGGTGTATTAGAGATCAGAGGCACGAAGTCAGAGGCGTGAAGTGGCGCCGGTGGATCACAGGAGGTGGCGCAAGGTGCGATCCCGCAGTATGAGGGCCGCGTGTTTGTCGGGCAGTTCCACCTCTGCGGACAGCCGGAAGCCGGCGCCGAGGAAGGCGGCGACGCAGGGGGTGTTCCGCAGATCGGGTTCCGCGACCACGCGGCCGCAGGAGGGCCGCCGGTCGAGGACGAGATCGGCGACGGCGCGCAGCAGAGCCGTGCCGATACCCCGGCCCCGATCGCGTACGCGGCCGATGAGCAGGTGGAGACCCGTGTCCTGCGGCCGGGCCGGGTAGTACCGGGCGAGGGGAGCGAGGTCGGCGCGGTACACCTCCCAGTAGCTCATCGGCACACCGTCCAGGACTCCCAGACAGGGCACACTGCGGCCGTCGCCGTCGAGCTGGGTGCACAGGTGCCGCGCGGTGGCCTCATGCGGGCCGGACAGCTCCCAGAAGGCGGAGACAGCCGGGTCGTTCATCCAACGGGCGATGAGCTCGACATCGCGCTCGAGGTGGACGGGGACGAGCTGGAAGGCGCCCACCGCCGTGCCGACGGGCCCCCACTGGGCGACCTGGTCGAGCAGGTCCGGCCGATCGGGGGCAGCCGGACCGGCAAGGTGCTCCTCGATGAGGCGTGCGGCCTGTTCCTCAGAGGGCCGCATATCGAGGGTGTCCTCGCTGCTGGAGCTGGTGCCGGAGTCGGTGGGCGGCATGGCGACGCTCTCCTCTCGTCGTTACCGGGGCGTCGTGGGGGCGTCTGATCGTCGGCGCGGGCGTCACGCCAGGGATGTCATGCCAGGGAGTCACGCCATGGACGTTGTGGACGTCGCGGGCGTCACAGGCGTCACCGAGCGGAAAAGGGGGTTGGCGATGGTGACATAGACGGACTGGGTGTCCACCGGTCCCACGAGTTCGTCCAGGCCGCGCAGCCGGGTGAGCAGGTTGGCCTTGCAGCGCAGGGTGGGCGCCTCCAGGAGCCTGGCGGGCAGTGTCGAGCGGATCTTCGCGGGGCCGGACGCGGCCTCGGCGAGGAAGCGGCGGAACGCGGCAAGCAGAAGGCGCTCATCAGCGAGCCGCTGGGAGCCGAACGCCCCGACCAGACCGAGGACGTTGTTGACGCCGAGGTAGTAGGCGAACCGTTCGTCGGCGACCTCGTCGGAGACGAAGGTGCCGCTGTGGGCACCGATCTCGGGCAGTCGCCGCTGGAGTTCGGCGCATCGGGACTCACGGAAGTAGTACCCCTGGTTGTCGCGATAGCGGCCGCCGGCCGGCCAGCCGTCGGGGTCGAGCAGTACCAAGGTGTTCTGATGGTGTGCCTCCAGTGCGATACCTGCCTCGCCGTCCAGCCAGAGCACGGGCCGTACGACGGTGTGCAGATAGCGCAGAAACCACTCGGTGCTGACGGTCGCCGGGCGGTGGCCGGTGCGGGCGGCGATCCGGGCGACGATCCGGGCCAGCCGTGAGCACATCGCTCGCCGGTCCGACCAGGGGCGGAGCGCGGTGAGGCCGGCCAGGCATACGGCCTCGTCGCCCGGGCCGAACGGGTTGTGCCGGACGACGACATCGAGTCCGCTGATCGGGGTGCCGTCGGGGCTGTCGACCGCGAGCCAGGCGGGGTCGCGGACGATGTCGAAGCCGGGGCGCCCCGGGCAGGCCGCCCGCCACTGCCCGGAGAGTCCGCTGCGCAGGAGTCGGTGCACCTCGACGCCGCGCCACAGCTCCTTGCGCAGGTTCTCCCGGCGGGAGTTGGTGATCCGCAGGGCGAGCGACAGCTTGAGCATCGCGGGTGCGCCGGTCCGGTAGACGGTGCGGATGGAGGAGGTGGGGTGCCAGTGCTCGCCGGCCGGTCCCAGGTCGTGCAGCAGCCCCGCATCGAAGAGCGCGGTGACCTCCGGGCGGTACCGGATCTCCCGGGCCTGCCAGGGGTGCAGCGGCAATGGCACGGTGCCGGGCGGCCGTTCGAGGTCCGGGCCCGCGAGCGAGAGGGCGAGCCGTTCGGCGGGCACGGTCCGGCCGCGTTCGGTCCAGGCCGAGTCGCGGGACAAGACGGACTGATCGACGGCGAACCAGTGCAGGGGAAAGGAGCCACGCGACTCCGGTGAGAAGACAGGCGACTCGGCCTCGGAGAGCCCTTCGCGGCTCTTAGGGGTGGGATGGAGGGGGTGACCCAGGAGAAGGGACTGTTCGGCGGTCAGAAAGGGGGTGTCCGTCGCGGGGTCGGCGGGCATGGCCCGTCGGGCGGACAGGAATTGGGCGGTGTGTCGCACGGAGTCCGCGACCCGGCCGACGAGTTCGGTGACCGGTGCCGGGGAGCTGATCCGCTCGGGGCCGTAGGCCGCCTCCCGGCCGAGGAGGGCCGCGAGGGTGACCGCGTCGAGGGCGGGCGCGTCCGGGGCATCGCCGTCGAGCGCGGGCGGGCCGAAGCGGTGCCATCCGGTGGCGGACCAGTGGCGCACGGGCACCAGCAGGGCGGTGCCGGCGGCGGGGAGCGGGATGCGCCAAGTACCGGCGGCGGGGGGCGCCGCACCGCTCTCGCGCACCCAGCAGCGCAGCAGGTTCTCGGTGGCGCAGGCGTCCGCCGCGGCCCAGGGGTCGGGGTGGTCCAGGGCATCGTCCGGGGCGGTGTCGTGGGCACCTTCGTGAACACCGTCGGCGCGGCGGCCCTGCCGTGGGACGGCCGCCACCTCGGCGCCACCCTCGTGGGCCTCCTCGCCATGGGCTTCCTTGCCATGGGCCCCGGCAGCGGTCTGCGGTGCCGACGGGAGGTGTGGGTGGTGTTCCCGGGGGGAGTGCGGCATATCGGGTGCGGGCACGGCTGTCGGTCCTCCTGCTGCTGAACGCCTTTCGGCTGTCCCCCGCACGTACCAACGACGCGCGGGGCGCGGGATCACGGGCAACCGGCAGATCCGTGCGGCCGGGAACCAAGGACCCGGCTGTGGCCGTCGTAGGCGGCACCGGCATAGTGGGGGCCGTCCCCTAATCGGGGCGGTGCATGACAATTTCACAGCAGCACTCAGAGCAGCCCAGAACATCAGGGGGAGTTCCGCCCATGCCATCCAATCGCCAGCCAGCCTCGCGTCCAGGGTCCAGGTGGAGGGCGCTGCGCGCCCGCAGCAGCTCCCCCGTGCTGGCCGCCGCGGCGATCGCCTCGGTGCTGGCGCTGACCGCCACGGCGTGCGGCCCCTCGGACGACAACGCGGGGTCCGAGCCGAGTGCCGCGTCGTCGCAGAGCGCAGGGGACATCACTCTTCCCGACAACCTCAACGACAAGTTGAAGGAGCTCGGGGTCGACCTGGACAAGTGGAAGAACGGCGCCTGGAACAAGTGGGACAAGGACGACTGGCTGCGTGAGGCCGGCGACTTCATCAACCCGATCATCAAGGACCTCTGGAAGCCCGACCGGATGAAGGAGGCCCAGGAGCCTGACACCCCGGTCGACGACAACGACATCTCGGGCGACCAGGGCGTCACAGACCCCGACCCCCAGCCGGTCGCGGCCAAGGAGGTCGCGAGCCCCTACAGCGCCAACGTCCCCGACGCGGGCAAGGTCTTCTTCGACGGCCCCGAGGGCTCGATGGTCTGCTCCGCCACCGTCGTGCAGGACCCGGCGCACCCGGGCAAGTCCAACCTGGTGTGGACGGCGGGCCACTGCGTCCACGCGGGGAAGGGCGGCGGCTGGTACAAGAACCTGATGTTCGTCCCCTCGTACAACGACGCCGGCAAGTCGGTCGACGAGCTGGAGAACGCCACCAAGGAGCAGCTGGCGCCGAAGGGCGTCTGGTGGGCCGACTGGGCGCAGACCTCCTCGCAGTGGATCGACAACGGCGCGGCCATCGGCGGCAAGGGCGCCCCGTACGACTTCGCGGTGCTGCATGTGAAGCCGGAGAACAGCGGCGGCAAGTCGCTCGAGGAGACGGTCGGCGGCGCGCTGCCGGTCGACTTCAACGCCCCCGCGGTGAAGTCCATCAGCAAGATCACGGCCACGGGCTACCCCGCCGCGCCGCCGTTCGACGGCCAGAAGATGAACCAGTGCTCGGACAAGCCGGGCAGGCTCTCGCTCGACGCCAAGCAGCCGACGATGTACCGCATCGGTTGCACGATGACCGCGGGTTCGTCCGGCGGTGGCTGGGTCGCGACCGGCTCGGACGGCAAGCCGGCGCTGGTGTCGAACACCTCGATCGGCCCGACCACCGCCACCTGGCTGGCGGGTCCGCACCTCGGCCCTGAGGCGAAGGCCGTCTACAACGCGGTCAGCAAGAAGTTCGCCAACCAGTAGAACCGGCAGGCCGAACGGAGGGACGTGGCGGTCGGCACCGGCCGCCACGTCTCTTACGGAAGCCGCCACGTTCATCCCGCCGCGTTCGTACAGCTACAGACCAGACGGCGAAGGCCCGCCCCCGGTATCCCGGAGGCGGGCCTTCGTCGTGGAAGGGGTGGGGGATCAGCCCTGCGCGGAGCCGGCGGGCACATACCGCCGCAGCTCTGCGGCAAGCTCCTCGTGCACCCGTGCCTTGAGCAGCGTGCCCTCCGGGGTGTGCTCCTCGGAGATCACCTCGCCCTCGGCATGCGCGCGCGCGACCAGCTTGCCCTGGGTGTACGGCACCAGCGCCTCGATCTCGACCTGAGGCCGCGGCAGCTCGTCGTCAATCAGCCCCAGCAGCTCGTCGATGCCCTGCCCCGTACGGGCCGACACCACGAGGGCGCGCTTCTCGATGCGCAGCAGCCGCTGCAGCACCAGCGGGTCCGCCATATCCGCCTTGTTGATCACCACGATCTCGGGCACATCGACCGCGCCCACATCGCGGATCACCTCGCGCACGGCGGCCAACTGCTCCTCCGGCATCGGATGCGAGCCGTCCACCACATGGACGATCAGATCGGCGTCGCCGACCTCCTCCATGGTGGAGCGGAACGCCTCGACCAGATGGTGCGGCAGATGCCGCACAAAGCCGACGGTGTCCGCGAGGGTGTACAGCCGCCCGCTTGGCGTCTCGGCCCGGCGCACGGTCGGGTCCAGGGTGGCGAACAGCGCGTTCTCCACCAGGACGCCCGCACCGGTCAGCCGGTTGAGCAGCGAGGACTTCCCCGCGTTGGTGTATCCGGCGATGGCGACCGAGGGCACCTTGTGGCGCTTGCGCTCCTGCCGCTTGATATCGCGGCCGGTCTTCATCTCCGCGATCTCCCGGCGCATCTTCGCCATCTTCTCGCGGATGCGGCGCCGGTCGGTCTCGATCTTGGTCTCACCGGGACCGCGGGTGGCCATACCGCCGCCGCCCGCCGCTCCGGAGCCACCGCCACCCATCTGCCGGGACAGCGACTGGCCCCAGCCGCGCAGCCTCGGCAGCATGTACTGCATCTGGGCCAGGGAGACCTGCGCCTTGCCTTCGCGGGACTTGGCGTGCTGGGCGAAGATGTCGAGGATCAGGGCGGTGCGGTCCACCACCTTGACCTTGACGACGTCCTCCAGGTGGATCAGCTGGCCGGGGCTCAGCTCACCGTCGCATACGACGGTGTCGGCACCGGACTCGATCACAACGTCGCGCAGCTCCTGGGCCTTGCCGGAGCCGATGTACGTGGCCGGATCCGGCTTGTCGCGCCGCTGGATGACCCCGTCGAGCACGACGGCGCCAGCGGTCTCCGCGAGCGCGGCCAGCTCCGACAGTGAGTTCTCCGCGTCCTGCACGGTGCCGGAGGTCCAGACGCCGACCAGCACCACGCGCTCCAGGCGCAGCTGCCGGTACTCGACCTCGGTGACGTCCTCCAGCTCGGTGGACAGGCCCACGACGCGCCGCAGCGCGGCTCGCTCGGAGCGGTCGTACTGATCGCCATCACGCTCCTGGTCGATCTCGTGACTCCAGGCGACGTCCTCTTCCATCAGGGCGTCGGCCCGAAGGCTCTCGGCGAAGGCGATGCGCTGCCGGTCCTGCGGAAGGGAAGAGGAGTGGGTCAAATCGATCCTTACGTCGTTGAGTACCGTCACAGTCGACAACGCATGGCGGACCCGGAGGATTCCCGGCCGCCGGCCGCGGCGCCGACCTGTCGATGGTCGCACGCGGCGGCCAGGCCGTCACCCGGGTTTCCCGGCGTATTCGTACGCCCGGCGGTCCGCCTTTCCGTCGGCCTTCGCCATGGCCCTCCCCGAGGATCTGACGTCGGGCCTCCAGTCGGGGTGCCCCGGCATCTTCGGCGTCGTCCTCCCGTACAGCCACGGCCGCAGGAAACCGGTCAGATCGCGGCCCGCCACCTCCGACGCCAGCCGGACGAAGTCGGCGGTCGAGGCCACGCCGTCGCGGTACTTGTGCACCCACCGCCGCTCCAGCCGCTCGAACGCCGCCCGCCCGATCCGCTGCCGCAGCGCGTACAGGACCAGGGCGCTGCCGTCGTAGACGATCGGGCGGAAGATGCCGATCTGGTGGTCGGGGTCGGACGGCAGGGGCGCGGCGGGCGGGCCCCCGGACGCGCGCCAGGCGTCGGACTGCCCGTAGGAAAGACGCATCCGCTTGTCGAGCGGCATCTTCCCGCGCTCGTCCCCGTAGAGCGCCTCGTACCAGGTGGCATGGCCCTCGTTGAGCCACAGGTCGGACCAGCGGCGCGGGCTGACGCTGTCGCCGAACCACTGGTGCGCCAGCTCATGCACCATGATCGACTCGATGTACCACGACGGCAGTCCCGAGGTGGTGAACAGCCCTCTCTCAAAGAGGGAGAGCGTCTGGGTCTCCAGCTCGAAGCCCGTCGTGGCCTTGGCGATCAGCACGCCGTACGTCTCGAAGGGGTACGGGCCGACCTGCTTCTCCATCCACTCCAGCTGTCCCGGTGTGCGCGCCGACCACTTGGCCAGGCGCGTGCTGTCCGCCGCGGGCACGACATCGCGCACCGGCAGCCCACCGGGGCCGGTGCGGTGCAGCACGGCCGAACGGCCGATGGAGATCTGCGCCAGTTCGGTGGCCATGGGGTGGGCGAGGCGGTATCGCCAGGTGACGTCGTCCCCCTCGCGGCTGCGCCCCAGGGGCTTCCCGTTCGCGACGACCGTGAGGTGCTTGGGGGCGGTGACGCTGAACGTGAAGCGCGCCTTGTCGGAGGGGTGGTCGTTGCAGGGGAAGACGCGGTGGGCGGCGTCGGCCTGGTTGGCCATCGCGAGCCCGTCGTGGGTGCGGATCCAGCCGCCGCTGTTGCCGCTCGGATCGCTGGTGTGTTCAAGCATGACCCGGAAGGAGGCGCCGCTGCGCACGGGCCGGGCGGGGGTGATGACCAGGTCTTCCCCCGCGCCGGTGAACCGGGCGGGCCTGCCGTCGACCCGCACCGAGCGCACGGTGCCGTGCGTGAAGTCGAGGTTGAAGGTGCGCAGCGGGGCGGTGGCGCGGGCGTCGAGGGTGGTGACGGCGTCCAGCGCCCGGTCGTTGCCGTGGTAACGGAAGGCGATGTCATAGGCCGTGACGTCGTAGCCGGGGTTGCCGAGATCCGGGAAGAGCCGGTCGCCGATGCCCCGGGGAACCGGGGGCGGCGGCTCCGCGGCGGACACCCGCCCCGCGGCGGAGGACGGGCAGGCCACGACGAGGGCGGCGGTGATCGCGGCGGCCGCGGCGGCGGTCCTGCGCCGCCCCGCGCGCCGGGCTGACGAGGGGCGGCCCCTCGGGGAAGACAGCATGACCTACGGCTATCAACGCCCGGACAAAAGCGGCCGACGGCACAGCCCAAGTCCACCCGAATGGGGTGCGGCGACGGGTTTGGCCCCGATTCGGCACCAAAGGGCGAAGGGACCGAAGAGGCCCAGAGGCACCGACCGGGGTTCAGGACCGGGCCACCGCCATGCTGCGGCCCGCCCGCGTCACGTCGTAGACGCCTGGCACATCGCGCATGGCGCGCATCAGCGTCGGCAGTCGGCCCGGGTCGGGCAGCTGAAGCGTGTACGTATGGCGGACGCGCTGTTCGCGGGGCGGCTCGACAGCGGCCGAGACCACGGCCACCCCTTCGGCGGCGATGGCCTCGGTGAGGTCGGCCAGCAAGCGCGGTCTGCTGAACGCCTCGGCCAGGAGGGTCACGCGGTAGTCGCCCCCGTCGCCCCCCTCCTCGTCCAGCCAGCGCACCCCGACCGTGCCGCGCCCGGTCGCCGTCATACGGGACACCGCGGGGCACTGCTCGCGGTGGACGGTGACGGTCCTGCCGCGCACCGCGAAGCCGATGACGGCGTCCGGGGGCACGGGGGTGCAGCAGCCCGCCAGCCGTACGGCCGCGCCGGGCAGGTCCGCGGCCACGCCCGGGGCAGCCGCCGCCCGGTCCTCGGCCCCACCGGGCGCACCGGCTCCGGCCTGGTACTCGGCGGGGGCCGGGTCCGGGGCGGGGTCCGACGGGGGCTGCCGGCGCTCCGGATTGGCGGCCAGCCAGTGGCTGATGGCGATGCGCGCGGCAGGCGTACGGGCGTGGTCGAGCCATTCGGGCGAGGGCCCTGAGGAGGCGGCGTCCCTGGTGTCGCGTGCCATGAGCAGCTGGAGCATGTCGCCGTCGCGCAGCACCGTGCTCAGCGTCGCGATACGGCCGTTGACCCTGGCCCCGATGCAGTCGTGGGCGGCCTCGCCGTACTGGGCGTACGCGGCGTCCACGCAGCTCGCGCCCGCGGGCAGGCCCAGCGTGCCGCCGTCGGACCGGAAGACGGTGACCTCCCGGTCCTGGGCGAGCTCGGCGCGCAGCGAGGACCAGAAGGTGTCGGGGTCGGGGGTGGCGCTCTGCCAGGCCAGCAGCCGCGACAGCCAGCCGGGGCGGGTGGGGTCGGCGCGCTCACCGTCGAAGGCGTCGGCGGCCTCCACCGGCGCGTTCGGCGCGTTGGTCGCGTACGGATTGCCGAGTGCGATCACTCCGGCCTCGGCGACCAGGTGCATCTGGTGGGTGCGGATGAGGACTTCGGCGACCTCGCCGTCGCGCCCGGCCACGGCCGTGTGCAGCGACTGGTACAGGTTGAACTTGGGGACGGCGATGAAGTCCTTGAACTCCGAGATGACCGGGGTGAAGCAGGTGTGCAGCTCGCCGAGGACCGCGTAACAGTCGGCGTCCTCCGAGACGAGGACGAGCAGCCGGCCGAGGTCGGAGCCGGTCAGCTCGCCGCGCTTGATGCCGGCCCGGTGGACGGATACGAAGTGCCTCGGCCGGACGAGGACTTCGGCGGCGATGCCCGCCTCGTGCAGCACGCCGCGCACGTCCTCGGCGGCGCGGGCGAGCGGGTCCGGGCGGCCCGCGTGCTCCAGCAGGAGCTCGCGGGTGCGGGCGTACTCCGCGGGGTGGAGGATGGCGAAGACCAGGTCCTCCAGCTCGGTCTTGAGGGCCTGCACGCCCAGCCGCTCGGCGAGCGGAATCAGCACATCGCGGGTGACCTTCGCGATGCGGGCCTGTTTCTCCGGGCGCATCACGCCCAGGGTGCGCATGTTGTGCAGGCGGTCGGCGAGCTTGATGGACATCACGCGCACGTCGTTGCCGGTGGCGACCAGCATCTTGCGGAAGGTCTCCGGCTCGGCCGCCGCGCCGTAGTCGACCTTCTCCAACTTGGTGACGCCGTCGACGAGATAGCGGACCTCCTCGCCGAACTGCTCGCCCACCTGATCCAGCGTCACGTCCGTGTCCTCGACCGTGTCGTGGAGGAGCGACGCCGTCAAGGTCGTGGTCTCGGCGCCCAGTTCGGCGAGGATGAGGGTGACGGCGAGCGGATGGGTGATGTACGGCTCGCCGCTCTTGCGCATCTGGCCGCGGTGCGAGGACTCGGCGAGCACATACGCCTTGCGCAGTACGTCGAGATCGGCACCGGGGTGGTGGGCCCGGTGCACCTTGGCCACATGCTCGATCGCGTCCGGCAGGCGGCCGCGGGCGGGCGAGCCCAACAGGGCGGCCCGGCTGAACCTGCGGAGATTACGCAGGTCGATGCGCGGGAGCCCGCGCCTGCGGCCGAGAACGGCATGGTCGGTGGCCTCTGCGCTCATGGGCACCTCCGGCGGCGTCGAGCGTCAACCGGCGTGGGCACTCCCCCTGGGCCGGTGCTTGATGCTACCGAGCCCATCACGCACGGCCGACCGGCTCTCGCCCAGAGTGAAATGGATCACCCATTGGGGTGAACTGTCAGGCGAGGGCCGTGTCCAGCCATGCGGGGTCGAGCTCGCCCTCGGCGACGATCACGGCCGGGCCGGTCATCTCGACCGTTCCGTCCGGAAGCTCACTGATCACCAGACGGCCGCCGGGGACATCCACGGTATACGTGACGGGGTGGCCGTCGGCAGCGGGGTCGGCGCCGTCCCGCCGGGCCGTGGCCACCATCACCGCGCAGGCGCCGGTGCCGCAGGAACGGGTCTCGCCCGAGCCGCGCTCATGCACCCGCATCGCCACATGCCGCGGGCCTCGGTCGACCACGAACTCGACGTTGGTGCCGTGCGGATACGCCGAAGCAGGGGTGACGGCGGGCGCGTCGAACAGGCGCCCCGCCTGGTCGAGGTCGTCGACGAACGCGACCGCGTGCGGGTTGCCCATGTCGACGTGGCGGGCGGGCCAGCTGTGCTCGCCGACGGCGACCGTGACCGCGCCCTCGGGGCCGGGCTCGGGCAGCGCGGCCTTGCCCATCTGGACGGTGATCGCCCCACCGGGGGCGTCCGCGCCGCCGAGGTCGTCCTTGGCGATGAGGTCGTCCTTGGCGATGAGGTCGTCCTTGGCGATGTGGATGCGGCGCACTCCGGCCCGGGTGGCGACCGCGAGATCGCCTGCCTCGACGAGCCCCGCCCGCTCCAGATAGCGGGCGAAGACGCGGACGCCGTTGCCGCACATCTCGGCGACGCTGCCGTCGCTGTTGCGGTAGTCCATGAACCACTCGGCCTCGTCGGCCATGCCCCGCGCCTCGGGGTGCGCCGAGGACCGTACGACGCGGATCAGCCCGTCACCGCCGACGCCGGCCCGACGGTCGCAGATCCGGGCGACGGCGGCCGGGGACAGCTCGAACCGTCCGTCCGGGTCGGGGACGATGACGAAGTCGTTCTCGGTGCCGTGGCCCTTGAGAAAGGCCAGGCGGGGCGCGTCGCTCATCCCTCGATCGTACGGGGCGCCCAGGACAACCGCCCGGACCGGGCTCCGCCACCGGCGGGGATCACTGTCTGCGGGGCTCAGCGGAGGCGGGCCACGCGCCAGAAGGTGAGGGCTGCCAGCAGCGCCACGATCACCACGTACAGCACGACGAACCGCCAGTCGGGGCGGCGCCCGGAGCCCCGGGGCGGCAGCCCCGGCCAGGTGTAGCCCACGCGGCGGGCGGCCATCAGCCCCCACCCGGCGGCGCAGCAGCTGAGCAGCAGGCCGAGCATGGCGACCACCGCCCCGCCGTCGCCGAATTCGAAGGCGAGCGGGAAGGCGAACATCAGGGAGCCCAGGATGGCGAGGCCCACGATCGGCGCGATCTGCCAGATCCGCAGCCGACGCGGCGGGCGAAGCTCGCTGAAGGACTCACCTGCGGCGGGCAGGCCCTCGGCGCCGTCATCGATGACCGAGGCTCCGGGCTCGCCGGAGACCACGTCGTCGTCCGGACCGTCGGAGCTGAGGTCGGGACCATCGGAGCTGAGGTCCGGACCGTCAGAGGTGAGCGGTCCGGGATCGCTGTGGGGCGACTGACGCGATACGTCGCGAGGGCCGGCCTCCATCGCCACCCGCCCTCCCAACTCCTGAACAACACCACGATCGGAGCTCGATGATGGCATGCCCGTAGGGGCCGGTATGGCACACGGAGCGTCCCGATGCCATCACGTGATCAGGCTGTGACCGCCCGGTCGACCAACGCCAGCGCGTCCGGCAGAAGCGCTTCGCGGCGGGCGACCGCGCCGCTGAGCCAGTGGACGCGCGGGTCGCGGCGGAACCAGGAGTCCTGGCGGCGCGCGAACCGTTTGGTGGCCCGTACGGTCTCGGCGCGCGCCTGCTCCTCGCCGTACTCCCCGGCCAGCGCGGAGAGCACCTGCTGATAGCCGAGCGCGCGGGAGGCGGTGCGCCCGGCGCGCAGCCCGATGCCCTCCAGCCGCCGTACCTCGTCCACGAGCCCGGCCTCCCACATGCGGTCCACGCGCCGGGCGATGCGCTCGTCCAGCTCGGGCCGCTCGACGTCGACGCCGATCTGCAGGGTGTCGTAGACGGCCTCATGGCCCGGCAGATTGGCGGTGAAGGGACGGCCGGTGATCTCGATGACCTCGAGCGCCCGGACCACCCGCCGGCCGTTGCTGGGCAGGATCGCGCGGGCCGCCTCCGGGTCGGCGGCGGCGAGCCGGGCGTGCAGCAGCCCCGAGCCGAGCTCCGCCAGCTCGGCCTCCAGCCGGGCCCGGACGACGGGGTCCGTACCGGGGAACTCGAGGGCGTCGATCGCCCCCCGGATGTACAGCCCCGAGCCGCCGACCAGGACGGGGGTGCGGCCCTCCGCGAGCAGCCGGTCGATCTCGGCACGCGCCAGCCGTTGGTACTCGGCGACGCTGGCCGTCTCGGTGACGTCCCAGATGTCCAGCAGCCGGTGCGGCACCCCTTGCCGCTCCTTCTCGGTCAGCTTGGCGGTGCCGATGTCCATGCCCCGGTAGAGCTGCATGGAGTCCGCGTTGACCACCTCGCCGTCGAGGTGGCGGGCGATGGCGACGCCCAGGTCGGACTTTCCGGCCGCGGTGGGGCCGACGACGGCGATGACGCGGTGTGGAGGGCCTGCGGTATTCACCGGACCAGTCTCGCAAATCCCAGGCGGCCTACTCGAACGAGCGACGTGACGGAGCACTTCCGGTCTCGTTGCCTGAGCGGCACGCGATATCGCCCGCACGAGTAGGGTATGGAGAAGCATATGGGTGTTTTTGATTGGTTTCGCCGAGCTTCCAAGGAGGCGAGCCGACCGCCCGAGGCGTCAACCGAGCAGGCCCGGGCCGACACCCCGGCAGCCGGAGCGACGGCCGACCAGGCTGACGAAACGGCGCGGGGGCACGGTGAGGCAGAGGCCCCGCCGGGCGACGGCATCGGTATTCCGAAGCAGCAGTCCAAGCAGGAAGCCGATGCCGCTCGGGAGGGCGTACGCCATCCTGAACAGGAGACGGCGCCGGACGCCGCGCAGAAGACCGTGCGGAAGCCTTCCGGCGGCGCGGACAGCGAAACCGGCGAGAGCGCCCGCACATAGCCATTGACCGAGGGAAGGTGGCCCATGAGCGTGCTGGACAACCTCAAGGCCAAGGCCGGAGTCATGAAGGACAAGGCCGTCGGCTTCACACAACAGCACGAAGAGAAGATCGAGCGAGGCCTGGACAAGGCCGTCAAGACGGTCGACAGCAAGACGAAGGGCAAGTACCGAAACAAGCTCGAGACCGGTGCGGACAAGGCCAAGAACGCTCTCGGCCGCTTCTCCCACCCACAGGAGGGCCAGGACAAGGCCAAAGGCCACCGTCGGCCCAGCACCTGAGCCCCGCCGGTGAACGGCCGCGGAGCCGCCGCTCCGCGGCCGCAACCGTTTTCACTCCCGGCCCGCCGCCGGCCGCCCCTCCCGGGCCCGGACGCGCGCCCGCCCCCGCGGCCGCCGGGGTCGCGTCTCAAAGCGCTACGACCAGATCGTGATCCCGATGCGCTGCGACCACGCCGCGATCCCGACGCGCCGCGACCACGTCGCGATCTCGAGGCGCTAGGACCACATCGCGACGAAATACCCCACGCCGTACGGCGCTCCCTCATACCGCAACTCCCCCTTCAGCGCGGCCCCCTCGCCCGCGCCCGCGAGCACCTGCAACGGCGCCCGGCCCGCCGCCTTCAGCTCCGCCGCCAACTCCTCGTCCAGCGCGGCGAGCGCGCCGACGTCCGCCGCGCCCAGCGCCCGCGCCACATCCGCGTCGAAGCCGGCCGCGCGCTCGTCGAGATAGCCCGGAGCCTTCAGCGAGCGGCACGCGCTGCCGTCGCCCATCACCAGCAGCGCGACCCGCTCGGCCTGCGCCGCCAATTCCCTTCCGACTTCTCTACACCGCTCCGACGCCAGAGGTTCCCCCACGCCCAGCCCTTCGACCGGCGCCGCCTGCCACCTCGCGCGCTCCAGCAGCCACGCGGCCACGGCCAGCGAAGGCGGCAGCGTCCGCTCCGAGGCCTCGGCCGCGGCCTCGCCCCAGCCCCCGAGCCGTACGTCGAGATCCACCCCGAAGCCCCGGAAGGACCCGGGCGTGCCCCGGGGGTGCGGGCCCCGCCCGTCGCGCTCCGCGGGCCCGACGACGATCAGCCGCTCGGGCCGGGCCGCGGCCAGCACACCGACCGCGTCCAGGCACGCCGCGCGCAGCTCGTCCAGCTCACCGGCCGCCCCGGCTGCGACCTCGGGCACCAGGAGCGGCGGGCAGGGACAGACAGCGGCGGCGATCAGCATGATCGCCAGCCTATCCGGCGGGCTCGGGCCGGGGCGCCGAGTCCCACAGCAGCTCGGCCGCCCGGAACCGGTAGCAGTAGTTGCCCGTCGCGGCCTCCAGGACCATCAGGAAGACGTCCCCGTCGCGGTACACCAGCTTCCGGTACGGGTTGGCCGGGTGCCGTGGCTCATAGCGCAGCGCGCGCTCGCGCAGCGTCTGCAGGGCCTCTTCCCGGGTCCCTCTGACGTGCGCCAGCGGGGTGATCGAGTGGTTCCTGGCGCCCGGGCCCATGATCTGGAGGTAGTCCTCCACGAGCAGGCCCCACCACGTCGCCGCACCGTCCCCGGTCACGCGCTCAGTCGCAGCCGCAGCCCGCGGCGGGCGCGGCCACCGGCGGCGGGGCGCCGACGGTCGGCAGGCCCAGCATCACACCCGCGGGCTTCTTCTCCTCGGCCGCGGTGCGCCGCTCCCACGCGTCACCCGAGCGGGTGCGCCGCACGCCCCTGGCCGGGCCCTCGGCGAGCAGGTGGTGAGGTGCGGCGTAGGTGATGTCCACCGTCACGACGTCGCCCGGACGGACGCTCTCCTCGGGCCGCGCGAAATGGACGAGGCGGTTGTCGGGGGCGCGGCCGGACAGCCGGTGGGTGGCGCCGTCCTTGCGGCCCTCGCCCTCGGCGACCAGCACCTCCACGGTCCGGCCGACCTGCTTCTTGTTCTCCTCCCAGGAGATCTCCTCCTGGAGGGCGACCAGCCGCTCGTAGCGCTCCTGCACGACGGCCTTCGGCACCTGCCCGTCCATCTCGGCGGCGGGCGTGCCGGGCCGCTTGGAGTACTGGAAGGTGAACGCCTGTGTGAAGCGCGCCTCGCGCACCACGTGCAGCGTCTGCTCGAAGTCGGCGTCGGTCTCGCCGGGGAAGCCGACGATGATGTCGGTCGAGATCGCGGCGTCCGGCATGGCGGCGCGCACCTTCTCGATGATCCCGAGGTAGCGCTCCTGCCGGTAGGAGCGGCGCATCGCCTTCAGCACGGTGTCGGAGCCGGACTGGAGCGGCATGTGCAGCTGGGGCATCACGTTCTCGGTCTCGGCCATGGCGGCGATGACGTCGTCCGTGAAGTCGCGGGGGTGCGGCGAGGTGAAGCGGACGCGCTCCAGGCCGCACACATTCCCACAGGCCCGCAGCAGCTTGCTGAACGCCTCGCGGTCGCCGATGTCGGACCCGTACGCGTTCACGTTCTGGCCCAGCAGGGTGATCTCGCTGACGCCCTCGGCGACCAGCGCCTCCACCTCGGCGAGGATGTCGCCCGGACGGCGGTCCTTCTCCTTGCCGCGCAGCGCCGGGACGATGCAGAAGGTGCAGGTGTTGTTGCAGCCGACGGAGATGGAGACCCACGCCGCGTACGCCGACTCGCGCCGCGTCGGCAGGGTGGACGGGAAGGCTTCCAGGGATTCGGCGATCTCGACCTGGGCCTCTTCCTGGATCCGGGCGCGCTCGAGCAGCACCGGCAGGCTGCCGATGTTGTGGGTGCCGAAGACCACGTCGACCCAGGGGGCCTTCTTGACGATCGTGTCGCGGTCCTTCTGGGCCAGGCATCCGCCGACCGCGATCTGCATACCGGGGCGCCTGGCCTTGATCGGCGCGAGCCGGCCGAGGTTGCCGTACAGCCTGTTGTCGGCGTTCTCCCGCACCGCGCAGGTGTTGAACACGACGACGTCGGCGAAGGCCTCGTCGCCCTCGGCCCCGCCCACGCCCTCGGGCGCACGGACATAGCCGGCGTCCTCCAAGAGGCCGGAGAGCCGCTCGGAGTCGTGGACGTTCATCTGGCACCCGTAGGTGCGCACCTCGTAGGTCTTCAAACCGGCTACCTCACTGCTGCTCACCCATCCAGGGTAAGGGGCCGCGATCAGGCCACTGTGCCGAATGACGAAGGCCGCCCGTACGGCCCCGACGGCCCCCGACTCCCCAACAGGCCGCGAGGACTGTCATGATCCTGCTCATGGCCGTCCGTCTTCCGCGCCTCGGCCGGCGCCGCGCGCTGCAGTCCGCCGCCGCCGGAGCCGTCGCGCTCGCTCTGCTCCTGTGGTGGCTGCTGCCGTTCGGGGGCGACGAATCGCCCCAGGGTCGGGTGACCTTCGCGACCGGCGTACCCACCGGCGTGTACGAAACCTACGGCAAGATGCTGCGCCGCGACCTCTCCCGGGACCTCCCCGACCTGGATGTGACGCTGCAGCGCACCAAGGGGTCCCCGGACAACGTCCGGCGGCTCGCCGAGGGCCGCGCCACATTCGCCATCGCCGCCACCGACGCGGTCGCCGCCTACCGCGAACAGGGCGGGAAGGGCGCCGATCGGCTGCGCGCCTGCGCTCGGCTGTACGACGACTACATGCAACTGGTGGTGCCCAAGGGCTCCCGGGTGCAGTCCGCCCGGGACCTCAAGGGGCTGCGGGTCGGCGTCGGCGAGGACGACTCGGGCGTACAGCTGATCGCCAAGTCGTTGCTCAAGGCCGCCGGGCTCGACATGGGCAAGGACGTCAAGGCCGTGCGGGAGGGCATCGACCGGATGCCGGGCCTGCTGAAGGCCAAGAAGCTGGACGCGTTCTTCTGGTCCGGCGGGCTGCCGACGACCGCCGTGCGCACCCTGGTCCACGACTATCCGATCCGGCTGGTCCAGCTCGGCGACCTCATCGGCCCGCTGCACAACCAGGGCGGGGTGACCCGCTACTACCGGGCGGCGTCGGTGCCCGCCGACGCGTACGAGGACATGCACCAGCGGGACGCCATCAAGACGATCGCGGTGCCCAACCTCCTGGTCACCACGGACCGGGTGGACCCCGCGCTCGCGGAGGCCGTCACCCGGACCGTGATCAAGAACCGGGACCGCATCGGCTCCAAGGTGCACGCGGCGCAGAAGGTGGACCTGCGCACCGCGATCTTCACCGACCCGCTGGAACTCCACACGGGCGCGGAGCGCTACTACCGCTCGGTCAAGCCGTAGGGCCCCAAGCTGTAGGGCCGGCCACAGGGCCCACCGCCCGCACCCGGCACCCTTGATACGCCCCCTAATGCGGCCCCGTGCGCGGCACGGTGATGGTCACACGCAGCCCGCACGGCTCGTTGGGGGCATACGCGATGGAGCCGCCGCCCGCCGCGAGCAGCGCCCGGGAGATCGACAGCCCCAGCCCGGAACCGTTGATGTTCTGGTGGCGGCCGCTGCGCCAGAAGCGGTCGCCTACGCGCGCGAGCTCGTCCTCGGTGAGCCCGGGGCCGCCGTCGGCGACGACGATGGCGACCGTGTCCCCGTCGGGCTGGGCGGAGACGACCACCTCCGCACCCGCCGGCGTGAACTTCACGGCGTTGTCCACGACCGCGTCCAGCGCGCTGGACAGCGCCACCGGGTCGGCCCAGCCGGCCACGGCCGCCGGGCCCTCGTAGGAGAGGCGGACGCCCTCGCGCTCAGCGACCGGCAGCCAGGCGCCGACCCGGTCGGTGGCCAGCTCGGCGATATCGGTGAACTTGAGGTCGGTGGTGGAGTGCTCGGCCAGGGCCAGGTCGAGGAGGTCGTCCAGGACCTGGGCGAGGCGCTTGCCCTCGGTGCGCACCGAGGCGATCTCCTCATGCCCCTCGGGCAGGTCGAGGGCCAGCAGCTCGATGCGCAGCAGCAGCGCGGACAGCGGGTTGCGCAGCTGGTGGGAGGCGTCGGCGACGAAGGCCCGCTGCTGTTCGAGGACTTCCTCGACGTTGTCGGCCATCTCGTTGAACGAGCGGGCCAGGCGGCGCAGCTCCGGTGGCCCGGAGGCAGCCGCGACGCGGGACTGCATGCGCCCGGTGGCGATGCCGTGGGTGGCCGTGTCGAGGATGCGTACGGGGCGCAGCACCCAACCGGTGAGCCGGAAGGCCGCCCCGACCGCCAGGAGCATCGCGGCCGCCTCCCCCGCGGCGATCACCAGCCAGCCGTGCAGGATGCGCGACCGCATCTGTGGGGTGGGCGAGTCCGTGACCACGACGGCCACCACGTCGCCGTCGCGCACCACGGGGGAGGCGACGGTGAGCCGGCCCTGTTGCCAGGGCCAGACCTGGTCCGGATCGTGGCTGCGGCGGCCCTGAAGGGCCTCGTCGAACGCCTCGGCCCCGTCGCCGGTCTCGGGGAGCCGCCAGTCGCCCGGCGCCTGGGCCATGGGCCTGCCGTTCCGGTAGTAGACACCGGCCCGGATGCCGTACAGGTCGTGGTAGCGCCGGAGTTCGGCCCTCAGGGTGCTCAGCCGTTCGTCGTCCTCCGCGGTGGTGGCGGCGGCCGGCCCGGCCGTGACGAACTGGGCGAGCGCGGCGAACCGCGCGGTGTCGTCGATCCGGTCGACGACCACGCGCTGCTGCTCGCGGGCGGCCACGCTGCCCGCGAGCGGGAAGCCGAGCGCGAGCAGCACGCCGGCCATGAGGACGATGAGGAGCGGGAGAAGTCGGGTGCGCACGGGGAGAAGTCTCGCGGTTCCTCAGTTCGCCGGTGACACCAGGCGGTACCCGACGCCCCGGACCGTCTCGATCAGCGCGGGCATGCGCAGTTTGGAACGGAGCGAGGCGATATGCACCTCAAGGGTGCGCCCGGTCCCTTCCCAACTGGTGCGCCACACCTCACTGATGATCTGTTCGCGGCGGAACACCACGCCGGGGCGCTGGGCGAGCAGCGCGAGCAAGTCGAACTCCTTACGGGTGAGCGAGACGGTCGCGCCGTCCACCGCGACCTGCCTGGTGGCCAGATCGAGGGTGACGGGGCCTATGCGCAGGGGGGCGTTCCGGCTGTCGGCACCCTCCTCGGCGCTCGGGGCCGGGTCGGCCGGAAGCGTGCGCCGACTCACAGCGTGGATCCGGGCGAGCAGCTCCATGGTGTCGTAGGGTTTGACCACATAGTCGTCGGCACCGAGGTGGAGACCATGGATGCGGGATCTTACATCCGCCCGCGCGGTCACCATGATCACGGGAGTGGTGGTCCGCTTGCGGATACGGCCACACACCTGGAAGCCGTCCTGGTCCGGCAGCCCGAGGTCGAGGAGCACGACGCCGAACGGCGGCCCCGAGTCGGGCAGCAGCGCTCTCAGCGCTTCCTCACCGCTTCTGGCGTGCGTGACTTCGAAACCGTGCCTCGCGAGCACCGCGGACAGAGCCGCGGCGACATGGTTGTCGTCCTCGACGAGCAGCAGTCTCACCGACCCCTCCACCACCTTTCCACTGAGTGGCGCATGTGTTTCGCGAACATGGCCACAGGGCATCCACGCCCAGACGGCACGTGCCAGTCAAGACGCATCTAGTCACACTTAGGTTTCCGTTACGTAGCCGGTACGACAGCCCCGGACCTCGTTCACACAGAGTGTCGCCCCGCTGCCGGATCGTTATCCTCAATTTCCGCTCAGATGTAATGACGCTGGTCTCGGCGGCCCCCTAAGGTCCTCCCAACCGAGGAGGACGGAGCGAAACGCCGAATGAGCGAAGTACCGGTGACCAAGGACGCAACTCCGGTTGCGGACGCGTTGGTTGCGCTGTCAGGAGTCAACAAGCACTTCGGCGCGCTGCATGTGCTCCAGGACATCAACCTGAACGTCGCACGGGGCGAAGTGGTCGTTGTGATCGGCCCTTCCGGGTCCGGCAAGTCGACCCTCTGCCGCGCCATCAACCGCCTGGAGACGATCGACTCCGGCACCATCACGATCGACGGCAAGCCACTGCCTCAAGAGGGCAAGGAGCTCGCCCGGCTGCGTGCCGACGTCGGCATGGTCTTCCAGTCGTTCAACCTTTTCGCGCACAAGACCGTGCTCGAGAACGTGATGCTGGGCCAGCTGAAGGTGCGCAAGACTGACAAGAAGACCGCCGAGGAGAAGGCCCGCACGCTGCTCGACCGAGTGGGCGTGGGCAAGCAGGCGGACAAGTACCCCGCGCAGATGTCCGGCGGTCAGCAGCAGCGCGTGGCCATCGCCCGGGCGCTGGCCATGGACCCGAAGGCGATCCTGTTCGACGAGCCGACCTCCGCGCTCGACCCGGAGATGATCAATGAGGTGCTGGACGTCATGCAGCAGCTCGCCCGGGACGGTATGACGATGGTCGTCGTCACCCACGAGATGGGCTTCGCCCGCTCCGCGGCGAACCGGGTGGTCTTCATGGCCGACGGCCGGATCGTCGAAGAGGCCGAGCCGGAGGAGTTCTTCAACAACCCCCGCAGCGACCGGGCCAAGGACTTCCTGTCGAAGATCCTTCACCACTGAGGCCCACCCCCGGGTTCCCAAGCCCACCCCTGGCTTCACCACTGAGCCCCGCACGGCTCACCCACGTCTTCACACACGCACAACAAAACTTGAGGGATGCACGATGAGAATTCGTAAGACGGCCGCAGCGGCTTCGGTGGTTCTGGCTCTGGCGGCGACCGCTGCCTGCGGTGGCAAGGAAGGGACCGCCGGCGACAAGCCCAAGGGCGGCGAGGTCGTCAGCGGCAAGTACACCGTCGCCAAGGACGTGAAGCTGGACTCGCCGACCCTCAAGGCGGCCCAGAAGCGCGGCAAGCTCATCATCGGCGCCAAGGCCGACCAGCCCTACCTCGGCTTCGAGGACACCACCGGCAAGCGCTCCGGCTTCGACGTCGAGATCGCCAAGATGGTCGCCGCCGACCTGGGCTTCTCCGAGGACCAGATCGAGTTCAAGACGGTCGACTCCAACGTCCGCGAGACCTCCATCTCCAAGGGCCAGGTCGACTACTACGTCGGCACCTACACCATCAACGACGAGCGCAAGAAGCAGGTCGGCTTCGCGGGCCCGTACTACGTGGCCGGCGCGGACCTGCTGGTGCGCAAGGACGACAAGGACATCACCGGCCCGGACGCCGTCAAGGGCAAGAAGGTCTGTTCGATCGTCGGCTCCACTCCGCTGCAGGAGATCAAGAAGGCGAAGTACGGCGCCAAGACCACCGAGCTCGGCAAGTACTCGCTGTGCGTCAAGCAGCTGCTGGACGGCCAGGTGGACGCGGTCACCACCGATGACGCGATCCTCAAGGGTTACGCGGCCCAGCGCCCGAGCAAGCTCAAGGTCGTCGGCAAGCCGTTCACCGAGGAGCCCTACGGCGTCGGCATGAACAAGGACGACAAGGCGCTGCGCGACGCGATCAGCGACGCGCTCGAGAAGCACATCAAGAACGGCGACTACAAGAAGGCGTACGAGGGCACGCTCGGCAAGTCCGGCTCCGCCTACGTCGCCCCGAAGACGCCCCTGCCGCGCTACTGAGCCGGTTCTCCCCGAACGCCCTGAAGCCGGTGCGATCCGTCGCGCTGACCTGACCGCTAGCGCGGAGAACAGATGAACCTACTCTTCGATTTCTTTCCCGAGTTCCGCGACGGGTTCCTCGGTACCCTGTCGCTGACCGCGGCCAGCGCGGTGATCGCCCTCATCCTCGGCATTGTCATGGCCGGCTTCAGGGTGTCCCCCATTCCGCCGCTGCGTGCCGTCGGTACCGCCTGGGTCACCCTGCTGCGCAACACCCCGCTGACCCTGCTGTTCCTGATCGCGTTCTTCGTGATCCCCCAGATCCTCTTCCCCGGGACGAGCCCGTACAAGCTCGCCGTGGGGGCGCTGGGCTGCTACACCTCGACGTTCATCTGCGAGGCCGTGCGCTCCGGCATCGGCACCGTGCCGATCGGGCAGGCCGAGGCGGCCCGGAGCCTGGGGATGACGTTCTTCCAGACCCTGCGGATGATCGTCCTTCCGCAGGCCACCCGGACCGTGATCCCGCCGCTGAGCAGCATATTCATCGCGCTCACCAAGAACTCCGCCATCGCGGGCGCCTTCAGCAACACCGAGCTGTTCAGCGTCTCGAAGCTGCTGAGCGACAAGGGGTACGCGATCGGCTGGACCTTCCTGTGGATCTCGCTCTGCTACCTGCTCATCACCTTCTCCATCAGCGGGATCTTCCGAATTCTGGAGCGCCGCATGGAGGTGACCCGATGAGCGCGAGCGTCCTGTACGACGCACCCGGTCCCAAGGCCCGTATACGCAACCGCGTCTACTCGGTCATCGGCACTCTCGCCGTGATCGGCCTGATCGTCTTCGTCATCGTGCGACTGAACGACAAGGGCCAGTTCGCGCCGGAGATGTGGGACATCTTCAACTACGCGGGTGTCCGCAACGACATCGTCGACGGCCTGCTGACCACCCTCCAGGTGTTCGCGGTGGCCGCGGTGCTGTCGCTGGCGCTCGGCGCGTTGCTGGCCGTCGGCCGGCTCTCGGACCACAAGTGGGTCCGCCTGTTCACGACCGGATTCATCGAGCTGTTCCGGGCCGTCCCGCTGCTGATCACCATCTACGCCCTGTGGGTGCTCTTCCTCACCTACAAGTCGGAGCTGGGATTCGAGGGCACCCAGACGGAATTCTGGGCACTCGTCATCGGCCTGACCGTCTACAACGGCTCGGTGCAGGCCGAGGTGTTGCGAGCGGGCATCAACTCGGTGCCCAAGGGGCAGCGTGAGGCCGCCTACGCCCTGGGTATGCGCAAGACCCAGGTCATGGTGACGGTCCTGATCCCGCAGGGTGTCCGCGCGATGCTGCCGACCATCATCAGCCAGCTGGTGGTCACCTTGAAGGACACCTCGCTCGGCTACGTGATCACGTACGAGGAGCTGCTGTACAAGGCCCAGCAGGTGGCGGGCAACACGGTCGTCAACGACGACTACCCGTACGTCCCGGTGATCATCGTCGTCGGTGTCATCTACGTGGCCCTGTGTATGGCGCTGTCCGCCCTGGCCACCTGGATCGAGCGGCGCGGCCGGCGCGCCAAGAGCGGCATCGCGGTCGCCCCGGCCGAGCAGCCGGTCGCGGCGGGAGACGCACTGGACGTCGTCGATCATGCCGAGGTCGCCGGACCGGTCGACGCGTCGAAGAAGAACTGACCGTATACCCGGTCCGATATCCGGTCCGACAGGGGCGGTGGCGCACGCGCCACCGCCCCTGTCGCTTGACGCGGGGACCCGCAGTGGGTTGCATACTTTGTGTGATCGCGCACCGGGTTTCAACTGCCAGTTTCCTCAACTCACGTACGTCCCGCAGGGTCACAGGAACCGCGCCGTGGACCCGGTGATCATCGCCGGGGCGGGCCCGGTCGGCCTCGCCCTGGCCCTCGCGCTCGCGCGCGCCGAGGTGCCCGTCATCCTGCTCGACGAGAGCTCGGGCGACGACGAGCGCCGCCGCGCCCGTACGGCCGTGCTGCGCCCGGACACCGCCGCCCTGCTGGAGGGGCTGGGCTTCCGGGCCGGCCAGGCGGCCGTGCCGTGGACCGGCTGGCGCACGATGCGGCGGCGGCAGATGGTCCGGCAGCTGATCCTGGTGCCCGGCGGGCTGTTCCCCCTGGGCCCGGCAGGCGGCCACGACGGCCCCGACAGCCTCGGCTATGACGTCGGCTACGTCCGTGACGGCGGCCAGGTCCGTGAGAACGGCCCGGGCGGCCAGGAGGGCGGCCTGGGCGGCTTCAGCGCCGGCTTCAGCAGCGGGCCGGAGGGCGACGAGGCGGAGGAGGCGGCGGAGGCAGCCGAGTCAGAGTTGGCCTCGCCGCTGCATCTGCCCCAGCACGAGCTCACCCGCGCCCTGCGCACCGCGCTGGCCACCGTCCCCGGGGAGAACCTGGTACGGATCATCTCGGGCACCCGTCTCGACACCCTGGAACAGGACGCCCGGGGCGTCAGCATCCACACCCGGGGCGCCCAGAGCACCTGGTGGCGGGGCAGCTTTCTGATCGGCTGCGACGGGCCGCGGTCCACCGTCCGCAAGCTCCTGGGCGTGCGCTTCCCGGGCCGCACCGCGGTGGAGCGGCACGCGGTCGCCGCGCTGCGCGCCGAGCTCCCCTGGCCCGGCGAGGCCGTACTGCACCGCTCACCGCCGTGGCGCACCGTCGACACGGAGGTGACCGCCCGCCCGCTGCCGCGCGGCGTCTGGCGGCTGGACTGGCTGCTGCCGCCGGGCCGGGACCTGGTCACACCGGAGGCGCTGCTCGCGCGGGTGCACGACACCCTCACGGGGTGGTGCGGGGACCCCGCGCCCCCCTACGAGCTTCTGGACACCGGCGTACACACCGTGCACCACCGGCTCGCGCGCCGCTGGCGCGTCGGCCGCGCCTTCCTCGCCGGGGACGCCGCCCATCTGCTCGGCGCACTGGGCACCCAGGGGCTGGACGAGGGGCTGCGCGACGTCGCCAACCTCTCCTGGAAGCTGGCCCTCGCCTGGCACCACGGGGCGACGGACGCGCTGCTCGACAGCTATCAGGCCGAGCGGCGCGGCGCGGTGAGCGCCCGGCTGCGCGCCGCGGACCAGGCGCTGCCCCTGGTGCGGGCCTCCGGCGGCTGGCATGCGGTGCGGCGCTCCGTACTGCCCGGCGCGGTGCGCACGCACGACGCGCTGCTGACCGACGGTCACCTGGGGCGTGGCCCGCTGGGCGAGCCGCCGGTCTACGGCCGCTCGCCCCTGATGCCCGCGGCGGCCCCCGAGGGCTCGGTCACGGTCGACACCGAGATCGGCGCGCCCGCCGCAGATGTGCCCGTGACCGCGTCGGACGGATCGCTCACCCGGCTGCGGGCGCGGCTGGGGCGGGAGTTGCTGGTGGTCCTCGTCGCCCCCGGGACGGGGGTGTGGGACCGCCGCCACTGGCTGCGCGCGGGACTGATGCCACGGCTGGCGGCGGCGGTCGCGGCGCTGCCGGTGCGGGCCGAGCTGCTGGTCGCCGAGGAGTACCCCGGGGCCCCGGCCCACACCGTGCTGCTGGTGCGGCCCGACGGGCATCTGGTCGCGGCGCTGTCCGGGGTGCGCCCGGCCGAGCTGTACGCGTGCGCGGACGCGGCGCTGGGCGGGAAGGCAGCGCGAGGCAGCGCGGCTGAGGGGTCATCGGCGGAGGCGGAGCCGGAGGCGACGGCGCACCGATAGGACCGCGCGCACGGCATGCGCGGTGAGGTGTGCGGCGGCGTGTACGACGGTGCGCGCGGCGAGTGCGTCCGAGGAGTGGACAGCAGTAGTTGACCTTGGTTTTCGGCCCGTGGTTGAGTACGCCCTGTGACTGACGCTCGGCTGCCTCGCTTCTGGCGGAGGGTCCATGTGGACCTCGTCCGCTATGCGGGCTGCGTCTGTCGACCCTCCTGTTGATCAGCCTTTTCCTTGCGCGGCTCGGGTCGCGCCCCTTCGCGATCACTCAGGACGGTCTCAGTGCCCGACGTACGCACTTCCTCCCCCACCCGGCCCTCGGCGCCCGCCGGGACCTCTGCCGACACCGCGCCAAGCCCGGCCGAACTCCTCACATTCGCCCGCCGTACGGCCGCCGACACCGCGCTCGTCGACTCGCTCCCCCTCGACCCGGAGGGCCGCACCTGGCTGCGGCTCGACGGGCCCGGCGGCAGCGAGGCGTGGCTGATCGGCTGGCCTCCCGGCACCGGCACCGGCTGGCATGACCACGGCGGCTCGCACGGCGCCTTCGTCGCGGCGGCCGGTGAGCTGCAAGAGCTGTCGCTCGCCGCGCGCCTGCCCACCGAGGGCTGGAAGACCCTCGAGCTGGCCGACGACGTCGACCGTGAGCGGCGGCTGCCCGCCGGACAGGGGCGCGCCTTCGGTCCGCACCACGTCCACGAGGTGATCAACACCTCCACGGAGCGGCATGCGGTATCGGTGCACGCCTACTACCCGCCGCTGCCCCTGATGCGCCGCTACAGCCGCACCGGACAGGTGCTGCGGCTGGAGCAGATCGAGCTGCCGGGCGAGTGGGAGTGAACTGATGAGCACAAAGCGGAGCATCGACGAACTGCTGGCCGAGGCCCGCGCCGGCCTCGACCGCCTCGGCCCCGCGGAGGCTGCGGCGGCGCACGCCGAGGGCGGGCTGCTGGTGGACATACGGTACGCCGAGCTGCGGGAGCGCGATGGGATCATCCCAGGCGCGCTGATCGTCGAGCGGAACGAACTGGAATGGCGGCTCGACCCGCTGTGCGACCACCGGCTGCCCGAGGCCACGGACCACGATCTGCGGATCGTGGTGGTGTGCAACGAGGGGTACGCGTCAAGCCTCGCGGCGGTCTCGCTGCGGCAGCTCGGGCTGTCCCGCGCCACGGACCTGGTGGGCGGGTTCCAGGCCTGGCGCACGGCGGGCCTGCCGGTAAGCCCGCACTCCTGAGCCCCTGCTCCTGACCCCCCGCTCCCTCGAACGTCCCGCCCCCGGAAGCTGCTCGGGGGCTGGCCAACAGCCGGGCCCATCGGCGCAGGGGCCGCGGTGGACTGGACGGTGAGCCGGGCACTGGTCACCGGGCTCTGGGCCGGCCGGGCTCACTAGGCATCGGGCAGATGCCGCTCCAGCAACTCCGGGTCCTCCCCCTCTTCTTCCAACGCACGCCGCACCACCCGCAGCGCCACCCCCTCCGGATAGCCCTTGCGCGCGAGCATCCCGGCCAGGCGGCGCAGCCTCTTCTCCCGGTCGAGGCCGCGGGTGGCCCTCAGCTTGCGCTCGACCAGCTCACGGGCCGTGTGCTCCTCCTGCTCGGCGTCGAGCTGCCCCACGGCCTCGTCGATCAGGGCCGAGTCCACGCCCTTGGTGCGCAGCTCACGCGCGAGCGCCCGGCGGGCGAGGCCCCGGCTGTGGTGGCGGGACTCCACCCAGGCGTCCGCGAACGCCGCGTCGTCGATCAGCCCGACGTCCTCGAACCGGGACAGCACCTCCTGCGCCACCTCGTCGGGGATGCCACGGGTCCGCAGCGCGTCCGCGAGCTGTCTTCGGGTGCGCGGGGTCCCGGTGAGCAGGCGCAGACAGATTGCCCGCGCCTGCTCCTCCGGGCTGCGCGGCGGCCCCTGCTCGGCCCTCGACGAGGAGGGGCCGCCGCTGTCCGTGCCGACCGGACGGCCTTGGCCGTCAGGCCAGTCGGTCCGCCGCGTCACGGTCAGCTCTTGGCCGCGGCGGTCTTGGCCGCCTTCGTCCCGGCCTTGGCCGCCGTGGCGGGCGCCGCCTTCACCGGCGCAGCGGTGGCCGCTGCCGGGGCGGCCGCGTCGGCGCCGGGCTCAGCGGTCGGCTCCTCTTTCTTGACGCCGATGCCCAGCTTTTCCTTGATCTTCCGCTCGATCTCGTTGGCGAGGTCGGGGTTGTCCTTCAGGAAGTTCCGGGAGTTCTCCTTGCCCTGGCCGAGTTGGTCGCCCTCGTAGGTGTACCAAGCGCCGGACTTGCGGACGAAGCCGTGCTCGACGCCCATGTCGAGCAGGCCGCCCTCGCGGCTGATGCCCTGGCCGTAGAGGATGTCGAACTCGGCCTGCTTGAAGGGCGGCGCGACCTTGTTCTTGACGACCTTGACGCGGGTGCGGTTGCCGACCGCGTCAGTGCCGTCCTTGAGGGTTTCGATGCGGCGGATGTCCAGGCGCACCGAGGCGTAGAACTTCAGCGCCCGGCCACCGGTCGTCGTCTCGGGGGAGCCGAACATGACGCCGATCTTCTCGCGAAGCTGGTTGATGAAGATCGCGGTGGTCTTGGACTGGTTGAGCGCGCTGGTGATCTTACGGAGCGCCTGGCTCATCAGCCGGGCCTGCAGACCGACGTGGGAGTCGCCCATCTCGCCCTCGATCTCCGCCCGCGGCACCAGGGCGGCGACGGAGTCGATGACGATGAGGTCGAGCGCGCCGGAGCGGACCAGCATGTCGACAATCTCGAGCGCCTGCTCGCCGTTGTCCGGCTGGGACAGGATGAGGGAGTCGGTGTCCACGCCCAGCTTCTGCGCGTAGTCCGGGTCGAGGGCGTGCTCCGCGTCCACGAACGCGACCGCGCCGCCGGCCCGCTGCGCGTTCGCCACCGCGTGGAGGGTCAGGGTGGTCTTACCGGAGGACTCGGGCCCGAAGACCTCCACCACACGGCCGCGCGGCAGGCCGCCGACGCCGAGGGCGACGTCGAGCGCGGTCGATCCGGTGGGAATCACCTCGATCGGCTCGTTCGGCCGCTCGCCCATGCGCATCACTGCGCCTTTGCCGAATTGCCGTTCAATCTGTGCGAGCGCGGCGTCGAGCGCCTTCTCGCGGTCGGTTCCTGCCATGGGTTCCACCCGGTTTGCTTGAGTCGATCGCTTCACGTCCACGACGCTAACCCCTGCCACTGACAAGCGGCCCGGACGTCCTCCACCTGTGGATAACTCAGGCGAGATCCACCATGAGAATGGATGTTCGATTTTTGTGTCAACTACGCCGCTTCAGCGAGTCCCGCACCCGCGCGAGGGCCGACATGCCGCCCCGCCGCCGCGTCCGGCCCTGGACCCGCAGGTCGTCCGCCACGTCGTACCGCTTGATGTACGCGCCGAGGAACGCCTGCAGCGTCGCGGTCGCCGGGATCGCGATCAGCGCGCCCACCGCGCCGAGCAGCGCGGTGCCCGCGATCACCGAGCCGAACGAGACGGCCGGGTGGATGTCCACGGTCCTGGCGGTGATGCGCGGCTGCAGCAGGTAGTTCTCGAACTGCTGGTAGACCACGACGAAGATCAGCACCCACAGCGCGTACCAGGGCTCGACGGTGAACGCGATCAGCATCGGCAGGGCGCCCGCCAGATAGGTGCCGATGGTCGGGATGAACTGGGAGATCAGCCCCACCCAGACGGCCAGCGCCGGGGCGTAGGGCACGCCCAGCCACTCCAGCAGGACGTAGTGCGCCACGCCGGAGATCAGCGCCATCAGGCCGCGCGAGTAGATGTAGCCGCCGGTCTTGGCGACCGCGATCTCCCAGGCGCGCAACACCTCGGCCTGCCGGGTCGGCGGCAGGACCGAGCACAGCGCGCGGCGCAGCCGGGGGCCGTCGGCGGCGAAGTAGAAGGCGAAGAGGGTCACCGTCAGGACCCTGAAGAGCCCCCCGAGGACCTGCGCGGAGACGTCCAGCACATTGTTCGCGCTGTTCCTGACGTAGCTCTGCAGCCAGTCCGAGTGGAGCACGCTGTCCTGTATCTCGACCCGCGACAGCTCGGTGTGGAAGGTCTCGTTGACCCAGACGACCAACTGGTCCAGATACTTCGGGAAGTCCTCGACCATGGTCATGATCTGGTCGGCGAGCATCGAGCCGAGCAGGGTGAAGAACCCAGCGACGCCGATCAGGATGCCGAGGAAGACCAGCCCGGTGGCCACCCCCCGGCGCACTCCGCGCGAGGCCATCCGGTCCACGGCCGGTTCGATGGCGAGCGCGAGGAAGAACGCGATCAGGATGTTGAGGAGCAGTCCGGTCAGCTGGTCGAAGGCCCAGGTGGCCAGGCGATAACAAGCCACCAGGGCGAGCGCGAGCACCATGGCGCGCGGCAGCCAGCGCGGCATGGCCGCGCCGGGCCGCGCCTCGCGGGCGGCGTCAGCCTGGGGGCCGGCGGGGACGCCGTCGGCGTCGGGCGGGAGGGTCTCTTCTGCTGGGGCCACTGAGCAAGTGTGGCGTACATCGGTGAAAGATATCCGGCCACCCCGCGAACTCCGGGCTCACGGGCCCGGCGGCCACTCAGCGCCTGTCGGCCGGAATCGCCAGGGCGGCGCACACCCCGCGCCAGACGTCCTTGGTCTCCCAGCCGGCGTCCAGCGCCTGGTGCACGGTCCGGCCGCCGAGCTCGGACATCACATGATCGCGCGCGAAGGAGTCCGCATACCCCTCACCGAAGTAGTCCGCCATCCGCTGCCAGAAGTCCGTCAACCGCATGCGAACAGTATCGCGCTCCTGGGAGTGCAGTCGGACGCGAGCCGCCGTGCGACAGCTCTTTCCGGCCTACGGTCGGCCCATGGACCGATCCGCAGCAGTCCCCTCCTCCCCACTGGCCCGCGCCGAGCAGTTCGTGTGGCTGACCGCCCGGGTGCTCGAGCAGCGCAGATTCGCTTACCACTTCCTGGGCGGCGGCGCCGACCCGGTCGAGACCGCGCTGGCCGCGTACCTGGGTGACGACGGGGGCTACGGCCACGCTCTGGAGCCGGAGCTGCGCGGCCCGCACAGCCGCCCGCAGCACGCCGCGCACGCGCTGCGCGTCCTGGACGGGATCGGGCGCTGCGGGGGACGGCGCATGGAACTGCTGTGCCGCTATCTGACGGAGATCACCACCCCTGACGGCGCGCTCCCGGCGCACCGCCCCGCGCCGCCCGGCGCCGCGGTGGCCTCCTGGAACCCCATGGCGGACGGCTCGGCCGGCGATCTGCTCGCGACCGGTCCGGTAGTGGGGCTGCTGCACCGCAACGACGTGTGGCACGCGTGGCTGTTCCGGGCGACGGATTTCTGCTGGGCGGCGGTCGCGGCGCTGGAGGAGGGCGTGGCGCCCCGGCCGCACGAGGTGCTGGCGGCCGTCGCCTTCCTCGACAGCGCGCCCGACCGCCCCCGCGCGCTGGCGGCGGCGGAACGGCTCGGCCGGCGGGTGCGCAAACAGGGGCTGGTGGTGCTGGACCCCGACCGCGCCGAGGACCACCCGCTGCCGGAGGGCCGCGCCCGGGGCGAGCGGGCCCCCGTACGGGGCGGCGAGCGGGTCCTCGCACCGGGCGGCGAGCGGGTCCTCGTATACGAGGTGGCGCGCACCCCCGACTCCGCGGCCCGCCCGTGGTTCACCGACGCCGAGGTCGAGCGGTCGCTGGACTTCCTCGCGGACTCCCAGGGCGAGGACGGCGGCTGGCCGCTGCGCCGGCGCCCGTGGGCGCCCGGGGCGGCCCTGGAAGGGCGGCCGATCGTGACCATCGAGGCCCTGCTGACGCTGCGCGCGTACGGCCGCGCGCTCGGCTAAAGGGCCCGTACGCCCGCGGTGACGACCACAGCGACGGCGACCACCACCAGAAAGGGAGCGCGCAGCACCAGGGCGACCGCCGCCGCGGCGAGCCCCGCGGCCCGCGCGTCGAGGACCAGGTGCTGCCCGTCGCCGAAGGTCTGCTGGGCCGTGAGGGCGGCCAGCAGCGCGACGGGGAGCAGCGCGGCGAGGCGGCGGACGGCGGGGCGTTCCAGGGCCCCGGCGGGCACCGACAGGCCCAGCAGTTTGGCCAGGTAGCACCCGGCCGCGGTGACGCCGATGGCGATCCAGGTGCTCAACGGACCCCGCCCTCCCCGGTGGAGCCCCGGGCGCGCAGGCCGTGTACGGCGAGGACTGCGGGCGCGGCGAGCGCCGCCACCAGAACCGGCACACCGGCGGGCAGCAGCGGCAGACAGCCGAGGACGAGCAGCACCCCGAGACCGGCCGCGGCCCGCTCGACCGTGCCGCGGAGCATGGGGGCCAGCAGAGCGAGGAAGACGGCCGGGCCAGCGGCGTCCAGGCCCCACGCCGCGGTGTCGCCGAGCGCGGATGCCCCGAGGGCGCCGACCAGCGTGGTCAGGTTCCACAGGGTGTACAGGCTCAGGCCGGTGACGGTGAAGCCGAGCCGCGCGGTGCGCCGGTCGGGCTGCGCGAGGGCGACGGCGGAGGTCTCGTCGATGACCCAGTGGGCGGCCAGGGGGCGTACCGACCGGGGCAGACCGAGGAGGCCGGACAGCCGCAGCCCGTAGAACGAGTTACGCACCCCCAGGAAGAACGCGCCCGCGGCCGCGGTGAACGGATTGCCGCCCGCCGCCAGCGCGCCGACGAGGGCGAACTGCGAGGCGCCGGTGAAGACGAGGAGGCTGAGCGCACAGGTCTGCAGGACGCTGAGGCCGGCGCCCGCCGATGTCACACCGAAGGCGAATCCGGAGAGCCCGACCGCGACCCCCACCCCCAGCGCGTCGCGGACCACGGCCGCGCTCGCCTTGGGTTCAGCGCCGCTGCCGGGCCCGGAGCGGGCCTCGGAGCCGGTACGTATCTCGATCTGTTCTGGCACACCCCGCACAGTAGGAGACCGGACGGCGCCCGGTCTTGTACGTTCTTGCACCCCACACGCATGGGCGAGTGCCCGGTTCACCTCCGCGACCACCTCGACGCCGGGTCCTTCGACGAGCGCTTCGCCTACGGCCCGGCCGCGCTCCTCAGCCGGTCGGCGGCGCGCTCGCGCCGGTAGGCGCCGGGCGGCACTCCGACGATCCGGGTGAAGTGACGGTTCAAATGGGGCTGGTCGGTGAAGCCGACGGCCGCGGCGGCCTCGGCGGGCGCGGCACCGCCCTCCAGGAGGCGGCGGGCCCGGCGCACCCGGGTGTCGGTCAGCCAGGTGTGCGGCGGCATGCCGTAGGCGGCGCGAAAGGCGCGCAGCAGGGCGAAGGGGCCCGTGCCGAGCTCGGCCGCCAGTTGCTCTAGGGTCGGCGGATCCGCCATCCGCTCCTCGAGGAGCTCGCGGGCGCGCGCCGCCGTTCGCGCTCCCGCGCTGCGCGCCGTACACGCGGGGAGCGGGCCGCCGTGGTGGCGCAGCAGGTGGGCGACGACGACGCGCAGCAGGCTGTCGGCGGCGAGCGCGTCGCCCTCCTCGGCCGCCCGGTGCACCTCGCTGATGAGGTGCGCGGCGTGCGGGGTCTCGACCATGGGCTCGGCGAACCCGACGGTGCCGCGGACCGTGGTGGTCTCGGCCGCGATCTCGGCGATCACCGACGCGGACGGATAGAGCGTGGCGTAGGCCCAGCCCTCCGGCACCCCGGCGCGCGCGGTGTGCGGCACCTCCGGGTTGATCATGACGACCGTTCCGGGGCCGGCCCGCTCGGTGCCGCCCGGCAGCCCGACCTCCTCTACCCCGCGGGTGACCGCCCCGAACACATACCCGTCGTGGGAGTGCAGGGGAAAGGTGTGGCGCACATAGCGGGCCCGCAGCAGGTCGAGCCCCGGCAGCGCGGTCCAGCGCCAGTGCCGTGCCCACTCCCCTGTCCGCTCCCCCGCCCGACTGGTGTCCATGGAGCCATTGTGCGACGCCGCCCAGGGCCATGACCTGCGGGTCCGCCCGTTGTCAGTGGCCCGGTGCACGATGGAGGACATGGCAGGCCCAGCACTCGACGGTTTCTCCCCCGCCACCCGCGGTTGGTTCGCGGGTGCCTTCATCGCGCCCACGCCCGCGCAGGAGGGCGCCTGGCGGGCGATCGGTGAGGGATCGGACGTGCTGGTCGTGGCCCCCACCGGCTCGGGCAAGACCCTGGCCGCGTTTCTCGCCGCGCTCGACCGGCTGGCCAGCGCGCCCCCGCCGGCCGAGGCCCGGCGGCGCTGCCGGGTGCTGTACATCTCGCCGCTCAAGGCCCTGGCGGTGGACGTCGAGCGCAACCTCCGCAGCCCGCTCACCGGCATCCGCCAGGAGTCCGTGCGGCTCGGGCTGCCCGAGCCGGAGATCCGGGTGGGCGTCCGCTCCGGCGACACCCCGGCCGCCGAGCGCCGCGCCCTGGTCAGCCGCCCGCCGGACATCCTCATCACCACCCCCGAGTCGCTGTTCCTGATGCTCACCTCCTCCGCGCGGGAGGCGCTGCGCGGTGTGGAGACGGTGATCCTGGACGAGGTGCACGCCGTCGCCGGGACCAAGCGGGGCGCGCATCTCGCGCTCTCCCTGGAGCGGCTCGACGAGCTGCTGAACCGCCCGGCCCGGAGGATCGGCCTCTCGGCGACCGTGCGGCCGGTGGACGAGGTGGCGCGCTTTCTGTCGCCGCGGCGCAGGGTGGAGATCGTCCAGCCGCCCTCGGGCAAGGAGTTCGACCTGTCGGTGGTGGTCCCGGTCGAGGACCTGGGCGAGCTGGGCGGCTCCCCCGTACAGGACGGGAGTGACGGAAGTACGGGCGAGAAGCCGTCGATCTGGCCCCATGTGGAGGAGCGGATCGCCGATCTGGTGCAGGCCCACCGCTCGACGATCGTCTTCGCCAACTCCCGCCGCCTCGCCGAGCGGCTGTGCAACCGGCTCAACGAGATCGCGTACGAGCGGGCCACGGGCGAGGCACTTCCCGAGGACCACTCACCGGCCGAGCTGATGGCCGAGTCGGGGGCGGCCAGGGGAGCACCCGCGCTGCTGGCCCGCGCGCACCACGGCTCGGTGTCCAAGGAGCAGCGGGCGCTGGTGGAGGAGGACCTGAAAGCAGGCCGGCTGCCCGCCGTGGTGGCCACCTCCAGCCTGGAGCTGGGCATCGACATGGGCGCGGTGGACCTCGTCGTCCAGGTCGAGTCGCCGCCCTCGGTGGCCTCCGGGCTGCAGCGCGTGGGCCGCGCCGGCCACCAAGTGGGCGCGGTCTCCACCGGCGTGGTCTTCCCCAAGTACCGCGGCGACCTGGTGCAGGCGGCGGTGGTCACCGAGCGGATGCGCGAGGGGGCCATCGAGTCGCTGCGCGTGCCCGCCAACCCGCTGGACGTGCTGGCCCAGCAGCTCGTCGCCATGACGGCCGTGGACACCTGGGACGTGGACGAGCTGCTGGCCCTGGTCCGCCGCGCCGCCCCGTTCGCCGCGCTCCCCGAGTCCGCCTACATCTCGGTCCTGGACATGCTGGCGGGCCGCTATCCGTCCGACGCCTTCGCGGAGTTGCGGCCGCGTCTGGTGTGGGACCGCGTGGCGGGCACGGTCACCGGCCGCCCGGGGGCGCAGCGGCTGGCCGTCACCTCGGGCGGCACGATCCCCGACCGCGGGCTGTTCGGGGTCTTCCTGGCGGGCTCGGACCCGAAGAAGGGCGGGGGCAGGGTCGGCGAGCTCGACGAGGAGATGGTCTACGAGTCGCGGGTGGGCGATGTGTTCACCCTCGGCACCACCTCGTGGCGGATCGAGGACATCACCCGCGACCGGGTCGTGGTCACCCCCGCCCCCGGGGTCCCCGGCCGCCTCCCGTTCTGGAAGGGCGACCAGCTGGGCCGCCCGCTGGAGCTGGGCCGCGCGCTGGGCGCCTTCCTCCGGGAGATCGGCGGCATGACCCCCGAGGCGGCCCGGGAGCGGCTGCTGGCCGCCGGGCTCGACACCTGGGCCGCGGACAACGTCCTGGCGTATCTGGACGAGCAGCGCCGCGCCTGCGGCCATGTGCCGGACGACCGCACGATCGTCGTGGAGCGCTTCCGGGACGAGCTGGGCGACTGGCGCGTCGTCATCCACTCCCCCTTCGGCGCGCAGGTCCACGCCCCCTGGGCGCTGGCGCTGGGCGCGCGGCTGGCCGAGCGGTTCGGGCTGGACGCGCAGGCGATGCACGCGGACGACGGCATCGTGCTGCGGCTGCCCGACGCGGACCTGATGGGCCTGGACCTGCTGGACGGCGATCCGCTGGCCCAGGGCAGGGAGTACGACTTCGAGCAGTCCCCCGTCGGAGCGGCCGATGTCGCCTTCGACAAGGACGAGGTCGGCCAGATCGTCACGGATCAGGTGGGCGGCTCGGCGCTGTTCGCGTCCCGGTTCCGCGAATGTGCCGCCCGCGCCCTGCTGCTGCCCCGCCGCAACCCCGGCAAGCGCACCCCGCTGTGGCAGCAGCGCCAGCGGGCCGCCCATCTGCTCCAGGTGGCGAGCGAGTTCGGGTCGTTCCCGATCGTGCTCGAGGCCGTCCGCGAATGCCTCCAGGACGTGTTCGACGTCCCCGGTCTCACCGAGCTCATGGGCGACCTCGAGTCCCGCCGGGTCCGGCTGGTGGAGGTGACCACCCCGGAGCCGTCCCCATTCGCCCGCTCGCTGCTCTTCGGCTATGTGGCGCAGTTCCTGTACGAGGGCGACTCCCCGCTGGCCGAGCGCCGGGCCGCCGCGCTCTCCCTCGACTCCCGGCTGCTGGCCGAGCTCCTGGGCCAGGCGGAGCTGCGCGAGCTGCTGGACGCCGACGTCCTGGCCGAGCTGGAGCGCGAGCTGCAGTGGCTCACGGACGACCGCCGGGTCAAGGACGCCGAGGGCGTGGCCGACCTGCTGCGCCTCCTCGGACCGCTGACCGACACCGAGCTGGCCGAGCGCGGCGCCGATCCCCAGTGGGCGCGCGATCTGTCGGGCGCCCGCCGGGCCATCCGCGTCCGGGTCGCCGGGCAGGACCACTGGGCGGCCGTCGAGGACGCGGGACGGCTGCGGGACGCGCTGGGCACGGCGCTGCCCGTCGGGGTCCCCGAGGCGTTCACCGAGCCGGTCAAGGACCCGCTCGGGGATCTCCTGGCGCGTTTCGCCCGCACCCACGGCCCGTTCACCTCCGCCCAGGCGGCGGCCCGCTTCGGCCTGGGCACCGCCGTCACCGACGGGGCGCTGCACGGCCTCGCGGCGGGCGGCCGCATCGTCCAGGGCGAGTTCGCCCCGGCCGGCGTCAGCCAGGAGTGGTGCGACGCCGCCGTGCTGCGCCGGCTGCGGCGCCGCTCGCTGGCCGCGCTGCGCCATGAGCTGGAGCCCGTCCCGCCGGCCGCGCTCGCCGCGTTCCTCCCCCGGTGGCAGCACCTGGGCACCCACAGCCTGCGCGGGATCGACGGGCTGGTGCGCGCCATCGAGCAGCTGCAGGGCGCCCCGGTGCCCGCCTCCGCCCTGGAGAAGCTGGTCCTGCCGTCCCGGGTCAGCGACTACACCCCCACCATGCTGGACGAGCTCACCGCGAGCGGCGAGGTCGTATGGGCCGGGGCGGGCGCGCTGCCCGGCAAGGACGGTTGGGTCACCCTCCACCTCGCCGAGGCCGCCCCGCTGCTGCTGCACGCTCCGCACCCCCTGGAGATCGGCCCCCTCCACCAGACCGTGCTCGACGCGCTGGCCGGGGGCTACGGCCTGTTCTTCCGGCAGATCGCCGAGCAGGTCCGGGCCGCCGGACACGACGTCCAGGACCCCCAGCTCGCCGAGGCCGTCTGGGACCTGGCCTGGTCGGGCCGGCTCACCGGCGACACCCTCGCCCCGCTGCGCGCCCTGATGGGCTCGGGCCGCACGGCCGGCTCCACCGCCCACCGGGCCAGGCGCGCGGTCCCCAGAGGCCGCTACGGAAGCCTCACCGCCCGCCCCGCCGCCTCCCGGAACGGACCGCCCACCGTGGCCGGCCGCTGGTCGCTGCTGCCCGAGCGCGAGCCCGAGCCCACCCACCGCGCCCACGCCCTGGCCCGCACGCTCCTCGACCGCCACGGCGTGGTGACCCGCGGCGCGGTCGCCGCCGAGGGTGTCGAGGGCGGGTTCTCCGCCGCCTATCGCGTGCTGTCCGCCTTCGAGGACAGCGGCCAGGCCCGCCGCGGCTATGTGGTCGAAGGGCTCGGCGCCGCCCAGTTCGCCATGGACGGAGCGGTCGACCGGCTCCGCGCGGTCAGTACGGCCCGTGACACCGCCGACCCCGCCCGCCGCGCCGTCCTCCTCGCCGCGGCCGACCCCGCCAACGCGTACGGGGCAGCCCTCCCCTGGCCCGATCCGCCCGCGGACGCGACCCACCGGCCGGGCCGGAAGGCGGGCTCCCTGGTGGTCCTCGTCGACGGAGAGCTGAGCCTGTACATGGAGCGAGGCGGCAAGACGCTGCTCGCCTGGTATGACGACACCCGGCTCGACGCGGCGGTCGAGGCGCTGGCCCAGGCCGCGCGGGCGGGCTCCCTGGGCACGGTGACCGTGGAGCGGGTCAACGGTGCGGCCGCGCTGTCCTCCCCGACGGGGCGCGCCCTGGAGGCCGCGGGCTTCCACCCCACCCCCCGCGGCCTGCGCCTGCGCCCCTGACCAGCAGGCCGCACCCCGGCATGCTGGAGGCACCTCTCGAAGGGGCGCGCCGCCCGCGCCGGAGGGCGCTGATGTACACCGTGAAAGGGAGAGCGCGCAGGCCGCGTGGCGATACAGCCGGCTACCGCCGCGTGGTCGACCGTCGACAGGGGCTCAGGCGCCCCGGAGGAAAACCGAGCCAGAAAGGAGGCACCCATGCCTGAAGGAGACACCGTCTG
Organism: Streptomyces sp. NPDC000941; assembly: GCF_053599555.1. NCBI lineage: Bacteria > Bacillati > Actinomycetota > Actinomycetes > Kitasatosporales > Streptomycetaceae > Streptomyces > Streptomyces sp. NPDC000941. Next base: position 20,812 of record NZ_JBSFMM010000012.1, on the reverse strand, counting down.
GCGGACGGCCAAGCGCCTGAACCAGGCCCTGGCGGGCCGGCCGCTCACCGGCTGCGACCTGCGCGTCCCCCGGCTGGCCACGGTCGACCTCGCCGGGCGCCAGGTGATGGACGTCACCGCGCGCGGAAAGCATCTGCTCACCCGCCTGGAGGGCGGCCTGACGCTCCACTCCCATCTGCGGATGGACGGCGCCTGGCATCTCTACGACCCCGGCGAGCGGTGGCGCGGCGGCCCGCTCCACCAGGTCCGCGCCATCCTCAGCACCACCGAGCGCACGGCCGTCGGCTACCGCCTCCCCGTCCTCGAACTGCTCCGCACCACGGACGAGGACCGGGCCGTCGGACACCTCGGCCCCGATCTCCTCGGCCCCGACTGGGACCCGCACGAGGCCCTGCGCCGGCTCCTCGCCGACCCCGCCCGCCCCCTCGGCGAGGCGCTGCTCGACCAGCGCAACCTCGCGGGGATCGGCAATGTGTACAAGTCGGAGCTGTGTTTCCTGGTGCGCGTCTCCCCGTGGCTGCCCATCGGCCAAGTGCCGTCCCCGGAGCGCCTGGTGGCCCTCGCCAAAAGGCTCCTGGAGGCCAACAAGGCCCGGCCGGCCCGCATCACCACGGCCGAGTCGCGCGCCGACCGCCGGCTGTGGGTCTACGGCCGGGCGGGCAAGCCCTGTCTGCGCTGCGGGACGCCCGTACGCATGGAGCAGGCCCGCGCCGACAAGGAGCGCAGCACGTACTGGTGCCCGGCCTGCCAGCCAGGCCCGACCGTCGACGGCTGACCGTCCCGGCCGACGGACCAACTGCCCGACCGACCACCTAATTGACGACCCGTCAGATCCAGTCGTACGGTCACGCCATGACCCTCACCGCGTACGACCTCACCGGCCGCACCGCACTGGTCACCGGCGCGGCCAGCGGAATCGGCCGGGCCAGCGCCGCCCTGCTAGCCGAGGCCGGCGCGACCGTCCACTGCGCCGACCTGGACGGCAAGGGCGCGCAACGGACAACCGACGACATCACCGCATCCGGGGGCAGCGCCCACGCCCACACCCTCGATGTCGCCGACCGCGCGCAGATCGCCGCCACGGTGGCCGCCATACGCACCGGCACAGCCCTCGACATCATGGCCAACATCGCCGGGATCATGCACAGCAGCACCGTTCTGGAGACGGACGACGCCGACCTCGACCGCGTCCTGGCCGTCAACTTCAAGGGGGTGCTGTACGGCTGCCAGGAGGCCGCCCGCGCCATGATCGAGCAGGGTACCGGCGGCACCATCGTCACGATGGCCTCCGGCGCCATCGACACCGGCGCGCCCGGCCTGCTCTGCTACGGCGTCACGAAGGCCGCCGTCGTCCAGCTCACCAAGACCCTCGCCACCGAGGTGGGCCGCCATGGCATCCGCGTCAACGCCGTCGCCCCCGGGTGGATTCGCACACCCATGACCGACCGCCACAGCGACGAGGAGCAGCGTCTCGCGGAGGAGCCGATGGTGCGGCGCACTCCGCTGGGGCGGGTGGGCGAACCGACGGACGTCGCACACGCCGTGCTCCATCTGGCGTCCGACGCCTCATCCTTCATGACCGGCCAGATCCTGCGCCCGAACGGCGGCGTCGCCATGCCCTGGTGACCCCGACCCTGGTGACCCCGGCCGCGACCGCGACCCCGACACGATCCGGCGCACCGACCGCCCCCGGGAGGGACCGCAGTGCACCGGCAGCAGACTCAGCCCCCAGCCGCCCGCCGTGAACGCCCCCTCGACCGGCCCGGTCTGCTGCGGCGCCGCGGCCAGCCGCAGCACCGCCCACCACCACACCCCGCCGAGAGCGAGCGCGACCGCCCACCGGACCGGTCCGCGGCGCTGGTTGTCGGCCCCTCCCACGGCTGCCATCGACTGCCTCCTTCGGCCGACGCTAGACGCCCGCTCACGGACGACGGGAGGGCGCATGGAAGGCTCATGGGCGCGTGTCAGACGTCCCGCGCCCCTGAAGTCTGCCCAGCCTCTCCGACCCCGTACCCAGCACCGGGGGACCACCGCCGCCCCGGGCGACCGGGCTAGCGGCCGTTGACGTTCTCCGCCTGGAACATCCAGTGGTGCTTCTCCAGATCACGCGTGAGCCCGATGAGGATGTCCTGCGTCACGGGATCGGGTTCGGCCGTGGCCTCGATGCGGTCCCGCATACGGGTGATCACGGATCCCAGGCCGGCCACCAGGGCCCGCACCGCAGCCCCGTCCTCGGTCCAGCCGGTCCTGGCCGTCTCGATGCCACTGGTCGCTGCCACGGTGGCGGCACGGCCGTCCGGGGGCACCCCGAGCGCCGAGGCCCGCTCCGCGACGGTGTCGGCGTGCGTCCTGGCGGTGCTGACAACGTCGTCCAGTTGCAGATGCACCGAACGGAAACGCGGGCCGACGATGGTCCAATGGACCTGCTTGCTCACGAGCGCCAGATCGACGAGGTCAACGAGGGCACCCTGCAGCGCGTCGCCGACGACCTTGAGGTTCTCTTCCGAGAGCGGGCTCTTCACCACAGACATCCATCTCCTCCTTTTCGACCTGTTGACTGTTTTTTGAATACCTTTTGAGTGATTTGAGGGCTTTTGGGCCCTCTCCACCTTCCCACAGAGTCACCCGCGCGCGACCGGGCAAACGTCGAGCCCCGGTCGGTGTACTACCGACCGGGGCTCAAAAGCTCTTCGCTGTCAGGGTGCGGCGCGCCAGGGCGCCACGGCGATCAGGCCGCGACCACGTCCACAGCCTCCGCAGGCGCCTTGATGGTCACCCGCTCCTCCGGGACACCCGTCACGGACGTCACGGAAACCGAATTGAGCATGGGCCGCATCGGTGCGGGCACCTTCTCGCTCGCCGCCGCCGACTCCGCCAGCTCCGCGAGCGACAACTCGTCGCTCACCTCTCGCATGACCTGGGACATCCTGACGTCCAGTGCGTCGCAGATCGCGGACAGCAGCTCGGAGGACGCCTCCTTCTGGCCGCGCTCCACCTCTGAGAGATAGCCGAGGGACACCCGGGCGGAGGAGGACACCTCGCGCAGGGTACGGCCCTGGCGCTGGCGCTGCCGACGCAGCACGTCACCCAGCAGGCGACGGAGCAGAATCATCGCTGGCTCCCTCCTCGGACCTCGGATCCGGATCCTTCACGCCCCACCGTACCGCCTCTTGCTGCGCCCGTGCGGGGAGCGATGTCGTGTTCACTCAGGGCTGCAAACATCAAATCCCCCCGTGTTGTTCCGTATCCTGTGCCCTCGCAGTCGCGATCAATTCCCTCAACAGCAGCTTGACCGCCGCCTCCACGGTCTGTCCACGGATTCCGGCACGGTCTCCGGCCAGCCTCAGCGCCACCCCGGTGGCCGCCCCCGACGGCCCCGCCACGGCCACATGGACCGTGCCCACAGGCTGTCCGTCCTGCGGTGTGGGCCCGGCCACACCCGTGGTCGCCACACCCCAGTCCGCGCCCAGCACCCGCCGCACACCCTGCGCCATCTGCCGGGCGACCTCCGCGTCCACGGCCCCCCGGGCGTCGAGCAGGGCACCGTCCACGCCCAGCAGATCCCGCTTGAGTCCGGTGGCGTACGCGGTCACCGAGCCGCGGAAGGAGCGGGACGCGCCCGGTACGGCGGTCAGCTCGGCGGCCAGCAGCCCGCCGGTCAGCGACTCGGCCACGGCGACGGTCTCCCCGCGCCCCTCAAGCAGCCCCAGCGCCTCGGCCGCCACTCCCCCGATTCCCCCATTGCCCCCGTGGTCCCCGTGTTCCCCGGTCATCCCACGGACTCCCGCTCTGCGGCCAGGCCGGCCCTGCGCAGCACGATCGCCTGCCGGACGTAGTCGAGGCCGGTGAGCACGGTGAGCGCCACGGCCACGGCCATCACCCAGAAGCGCAGGGTGGCCAGCGGTCCGGTGAGCGCCAGAATGTACATGCCGACCGCGATGCCCTGCGCGAGCGTCTTCATCTTCCCGCCGCGGCTGGCCGGAATCACCCCGTGCTTGATCACCCAGAAGCGCATCAGTGTGATCCCGATCTCACGGAAGAGGATCACTCCGGTGACCCACCACGGAAGGTCGGACAGCGCCGAGAGACAGATCAGCGCGGCGCCCATGATCGCCTTGTCGGCGATCGGGTCGGCGATCTTGCCGAAGTTGGTGACCAGGTTGTACCGGCGGGCCAGATGCCCGTCGAAGAGGTCGGTGATCATGGCGATGGCGAACGCGGCCCAGGCGAAGGAGCGCCAGGCCGGGTCGTATCCGCCGTTGTGCAGCATCAACAACACGAATCCGGGCACCAGCAGCAGCCGGACCATGGTGAGGATGTTGGCGATGTTCCACAGCCCGACGGGCCGGGCGGCCGCGGCCGGCCGGTGGTGGCCCCCCGCGGCGGAGGCCGGGACTCCGCTCATCTGCCGGCCTCCTCGGAACACGCGCCGCCCGTCGGCAGCTCCCCCTGCTCCAGCACCTCGGCGACCAGGTCCACGCCTTCCGTCGCCACCACCTTCGCCGTGACCAGCTGCCCCACGGCCGGCACCGGACCGCTCCCGGACATGGTCAGCAGGGTCTGGCCGTCGGTCTCGGGCGCCTGGTGGGCGGCGCGGCCCACCAGGGATCCCACCCCCTCATAAGTGCCCTCGGCGCCGTCGGTGTCCTCGGCGGCGTACGCGTCACCGGACTCCTCGACCAGCACCTCGACCACATCGCCAAGACGCTCCTCCGCCCGCTGCGCGGTGAGCTCCTCGGCCAGCCGCGAGATATGCGCCAGCCGCTCGGCGACCTCGTCCGGATCGACCTTGTCCTCGTATGTCGCGGCCTCGGTGCCTTCCTCGTCCGAATACCCGAAGACGCCGATGGCGTCCAGCCGGGCCGCGCCGAGGAACCGCTCCAGCTCGGCCAGGTCGTCCTCGGTCTCGCCGGGGAAGCCGACGATGAAGTTGGACCGGACACCCGCCTGCGGCGCCTTGGCCCGGATCCGGTCCAGCAGCTCCAGGAAGCGGTCGGTGTCCCCGAAGCGGCGCATCGCCCGCAGCACCGAGGGGGCGGAGTGCTGGAAGGACAGATCGAAGTACGGCGCGACCTTCTCGGTCGAGGTGAGCACGTCGATCAGCCCGGGCCGCATCTCGGCGGGCTGGAGATAGCTGACCCGGATCCGCTCGATGCCGTCCACCGCGGCCAGCTCGGGCAGCAGCGTCTCCAGCAGCCGGATGTCGCCGAGGTCCTTGCCGTATGAGGTGTTGTTCTCGGAGACCAGCATGATCTCCTTCACGCCCTGCTCGGCCAGCCAGCGTGTCTCGCCCAGTACATCGGAGGGTCTGCGGGAGATGAAGGACCCGCGGAAGGACGGGATGGCGCAGAAGGAGCACCGCCGGTCGCAGCCGGAGGCCAGCTTGACCGAGGCCACCGGGCTGCTGCCCAGTCTGCGGCGCAGCGGGGCCCGGGGCCCGGAAGCCGGGGCCACGCCCGCGGGCAGATCCTCGGGCGCGGGCAGGTCCTCGGGCGAGGGGGCGGCCTCGGCCTGCGCATGGCCCGGCAGGGCGACCTCGGCGGCCCCCTGCCGCTCGGCCGGGCTGACGGGCAGCAGCTTGCGCCGGTCGCGCGGCGTGTGCGAGGCGTGGATCCCACCCGACAGGATGGTCTGCAGCCGGTCCGAGATATGGGCGTAGTCGTCGAAGCCGAGCACGCCGTCGGCCTCGGGCAGCGCCTCCGCCAGCTCTTTTCCGTACCGCTCGGCCATGCAGCCGACGGCGACCACGGCCTGGGTGCGGCCGTGGTCCTTCAGGTCGTTGGCCTCCAGCAGGGCGTCGACCGAGTCCTTCTTGGCCGCTTCTACGAATCCACACGTGTTGACGACGGCGACATCAGCATCGGCGGCTTCCTCGACGAGCTCCCAGCCGTCCGCCGCCAAGCGGCCTGCGAGCTCCTCCGAGTCCACCTCGTTACGGGCGCAGCCAAGAGTGACAAGGGCGACGGTGCGGCGTTCGGACATGCGCTCAGACTACTTCGTCGCGCCGACACCTCCCGCTGCCAGGGCTCCCGTCCGGCTTTCGGCTCAGCCCGCCTCGGGATCTCCCTTGGTGTAGCTCAGCCGCTGGACCTGCCCGTTGGCCGCCAGATCCTTGACCTCCTTGCCGTTCACGAACAGCTTGATGGCCTGGGCGTTGCCGAGCACCAGATCGATTCGCTTGCTGTCGCTGAAGGTCTTGGAGTCGCCCTGGCGCAGCAGGCCCTCGTGGATCAGCCGTCCGTTGTGGTCCTGGGCGGAGATCCAGCTCTGTCCGTTCTCCGCGGTCAGCCTGACCGTGACCTTGTCCGCCGGAACACCCGCGATGGCGCTGTCGGAAGGCTCGGGCTTCTGGTCGGCCGGCTTGGTGGGGGTCGGCTTGGCGGTGGGCTTGGTCGTCGGCGGCTTGGCCGTCGTGCTCTCCTCGGCGACCGTGGAGCGGCCGTCCCCCTTTCCGCCGTTCTCGCCGCTGAAGAGCGTGAAGCCGACGAATCCGACCACCGCGACGATCGCCGCGACCATGGCGGCCGTCCAATTGGGGCGGCGGGGCTCGGGGCGGATCCGCTCGGCCTCGAACACCGGCGCCGCCAGGGTCGGCTCCGGGCGGCCTCCGTGCTCGGCGTCGTACTGGGCGACCACGGCGTCCGGATCGAGGCCGACGGCACGGGCGAGCACGCGGATATGCCCTCTGGCGTACACGTCGCCGCCGCACCGCGCGTAGTCGTCCTGCTCGATGCCTTGCAGCAGGGGAACGCGCACCCGGGTGGTCGTACTGACCTCGTCGACGGTCAGCCCCGCGGCGATGCGGGCCTGCTGGAGGGCGCGACCGACCGAAGGCCGGTCGTCTTCTGGCGAGTTGCCGGGGGAGTTGCCGATGGACACGGGGGCGCCTTTCGAGCGTGTAGCCACCTGCTGGAGGTTCAGTTTAGGGGTGGGGCGAAAGGGTCGGGCAAGCGGGAGGACGGAGTTTGTCCGCCATCAGGATTGCCGTATGACCACCATCGTGGGACATCCCTTCGCCACCTCCCTCAACTTGACGTATCGGCAGGGGAAACGGTTGCCCGCCGATTCCTTATGGGTGAGCCTCCCCGCGGATCACCGCGAGCACTCCATCCAATTCATCCGGTTTGACCATTACATCGCGCGCCTTGGAGCCCTCGCTCGGGCCGACGATCCCCCGCGACTCCATGAGGTCCATCAGCCGGCCCGCCTTGGCGAAGCCGACCCGCAGCTTCCGCTGGAGCATCGATGTCGACCCGAACTGTGTGGAAACGACCAGCTCAGCGGCCTGGCACAGCAGATCCAGATCGTCGCCGATGTCCTCGTCGATCTCCTTCTTCTTCGCCGACCCGACGGTGACGTCGTCGCGGAAGACGGGCGCCATCTGTGCCTTGCAGTGCTCGACAATGGCGGCGACCTCCTGCTCCGTGACGAAGGCACCCTGCATCCGGACCGGCTTGCTCGCGCCCATCGGCAGGAACAGGCTGTCGCCCTTGCCGATCAGCTTCTCGGCGCCTGCCTGGTCCAGGATCACCCGGCTGTCGGCCAGCGAGGAGGTGGCGAAGGCGAGCCGTGAGGGCACGTTCGCCTTGATCAGGCCGGTGACGACGTCCACGGACGGCCGCTGGGTGGCCAGCACCAGATGGATGCCCGCCGCGCGGGCCAGCTGGGTGATGCGGACGATCGAGTCCTCGACGTCCCGGGGCGCGACCATCATCAGGTCGGCGAGCTCGTCGACGATCACCAGCAGATACGGATAGGGCTTGAGCTCACGCTCGCTGCCGTCCGGCTGTTTCACCTTGCCGGCGCGGACCGCCGCGTTGAAGTCGTCCACATGCCGGAAGCCGAACGCCGCGAGGTCGTCGTAGCGCAGGTCCATCTCCCGTACGACCCACTGCAGGGCCTCGGCGGCGCGCTTGGGGTTGGTGATGATCGGCGTGACCAGATGCGGGATGCCCTCGTACGCGGTCAGCTCCACGCGCTTGGGGTCGACCAGCACCATCCGCACATCGTCCGGGGTGGCGCGCACCATGACGGAGGTGATCAGGCAGTTGATGCACGACGACTTTCCGGAGCCGGTGGCGCCGGCCACCAGCACATGGGGCATGGCCGCCAGGTTGTGCGCGACATAGCCGCCCTCGACGTCCTTGCCGAGCGCGACGATCATCGGGTGGTTGTCGCCGACGGAGTCGGCCGAGCGCAGCACGTCCCCCAGCCGGACCATCTCGCGGTCGCTGTTGGGGATCTCGATGCCCACGGCGGACTTGCCGGGGATCGGGCTGATGATGCGCACATCGGGGCTGGCGACGGCGTAGGCGATGTTCTTGGTCAGCGCCGTGATCCGCTCGACCTTCACCGCGGGGCCCAGCTCCACCTCGTAACGGGTGACCGTCGGCCCGCGGGTGAAGCCGGTGACGGACGCGTCCACCTTGAACTCGGTGAAGACGTTCGACAGCGAGGCGACGACGGCGTCGTTGGCCGGGCTGCGGCTCTTGCCGGGCCCGCCGCGCTCCAGCAGCTCGAGCGAGGGCAGGGCATAGGTGATGTCGCCGGAGAGCTGCAGCTGCTCGGCGCGCGGCGGCAGCGGCTCGGAGGGCTCGGGCGCGGGCCGGGTCAGGTCGGGGACGACGGCCGCCTGCTCCCCCTCGCCGGCCCCCTCTGGCAGATCGGGCCGCTTCCGCTTGCCCGCCGTGGCGCCCGTCTTGCCGCTCTGCTCGGCGTCGCGCGCACCCGGCACCGCGCCCGTGTCGGACCCGGTGCCCCGGTCTGTGGAGATCCCGCTGCTGAGCCCGGCGACCAGCGGTGAGGGCTGGACGCCGTGCAGCACCGCCCCGTCCAGGGCCGCGGCAGCGGCGGCCGCCACGTCCACGGCGTCCATCGGGCGGTCGAGCGGCGGCTGCGCGGACGGCGCGCGGCGCGTCCGCCGGCGCTTGCGCAGCGCATCCTCCTCGGCCCGCTCCGGGTCGCCGGCGCCCTGCGGGCCCCCCTGGTCCGCCGAGCCCCGTCGAGGCCGTCTGGCGGGCGTCTCGCGCCATTCCTCGGCGTACTCCCCGGCACCGTAGGGGTCGTAGTCGTCGTAGGCCCCGTAGCCCTCGTCGTCGGCCTGGTACTCGGCGGGGCGCTCCCGTACGAGGCCGAGCCTGACGCCGAGCCGGCGCAGCCGCTGCGGGATGGCGGCGACCGGCGTCGCGGTGACGACCAGCAGCCCGAAGACGGTGAGCAGCACCAGCAGCGGTACGGCCAGCACCTCGCCCATCGCGAGGATCAGCGGCCGGGACGCCGCCCAGCCGACGAGGCCGCCCGCGTCCTGGATCGCCTGGCTGCCCTGGCCGCGCCCCGGTGCCCCGCAGGCGATGTGGACCTGCCCGAGCACGCCGATCACCAGGGCGGACAGGCCGATGACGATCCGTCCGTTCGCCTCCGGCTTCTCGGGGTGGAGGATCAGCCGGACCGCGATGGCGCCCAGCAGTATCGGCACGACCAGGTCGAGCCGGCCGAAGGCGCCGGTGACCAGCACCTCGACCAGATCGCCGACCGGACCCTGGAGGTTGGACCAGGTGCCGACCGCGACGATCAGGGCCAGGGCGAGCAGCAGCAGCGCGCTGCCGTCCTTGCGGTGGGCCGGGTCCAGTCCCTTCGCGCCGCGCCCTATGCCGCGGAACAGCGCCGCGACGCCGCGGGCCAGGCCCATCCATACGGCGCGCGCCACGCGCAACACCCCGCTGGTGGGGTTGGGCGCGGGCTTGGGCGGCGCGGCCTTGGCGGCGGCCTTCTTCGGCGCGGCCTTCTTCGCGGGCGCGGCGGATTTCTTGGCAGGCGCCTTCTTGACAGCCGCTTTCTTCGCGGGTGCCTTCTTGGCGGCGCCCCCGGACTGCCCGGCGCGCTTCTTCGAGGTGCCCGCCGTGCTCTGGGAACCCTTGCCGGACGTACGAGAGGCCATGAGGGCGAGATTACCCGCGTCCGCCGTACGGAGCACGCATACGGCGGTGGCAGGCGACACTCACGTCACGCCACTCACGTCACACCCGTGACGGTCCCGGCAGCCCTGGCGGACGGAAGGGCGCGGGGTGACAGGACATCAAGGCGACGGGACGTCACGGCCAGGGTGCCGCAAGGAGCGTGACCGCGCGCCACTCAGGTCTGCGAGGGCATCGGGCTCGCTCCACCGCCGGCGCCGGGCTCCAACGCGTCCAGCGCCCGCCGCAGTCCGGTCAGTTTCCGCTCCAGATGGGCGGCGGTCGCCACGGCGGCCGCGTCCGCGGACTCGTCCAGCTGCTTCGACAGCGCCTCGGCCTGCTCCTCCACCGCGGCCAGCCGCGCGGACAGCTCGGCCAGCAGCCCCGCCGCCTCCCTGGCGTCCTCCCCGGCGGACTGGCCGCCCTCCAACTGCAGCCGCAGCAGCGAGGCCTGCTCCCTCAGCTGGCAGTTCTTCATATACAGATCGACGAACACCGAGACCTTCGCGCGCAGCACCCATGGGTCGAACGGCTTGGAGATGTAGTCGACCGCGCCCGCCGCATACCCGCGGAAGGTGTGATGCGGACCATGGTTGATCGCGGTGAGAAAGATGATCGGAATGTCACGGGTCCGCTCCCGCCGCTTGATATGCGCGGCGGTCTCGAAACCGTCCATCCCCGGCATCTGGACGTCCAGCAGGATGACCGCGAAGTCGTCCGTCAGCAGCGCCTTGAGCGCTTCCTCCCCTGACGATGCCCGTACCAGTGTCTGATCGAGCGCGGAGAGAATGGCCTCCAGCGCCAGCAGATTCTCCGGCCGGTCATCGACCAGGAGGATCTTGGCCTTCTGAACCATGGCCCGTCCTCCTCGCCCCGGCATGGGGCCTCCCCTGCTCGAAGAGCTCGGGGAAGCGCCGGGCGCCGCCCCGGGGGACGACTCCCTTGCGCCGCCCGTCCTTGTGCCGGTCATGGTAGCCGCACCCCGCTGTTCGCCACACCCTGTCACCGCGATGTCACTGTGCACGTAGCAGAAACGCGGTAAGAGACCAGAAGGTTCCCCGAACACGGTGTTCCCACACGTGTTCGGCGACACTCAGTCAACAGCCTTGCGGCCACCGCGTTCCCGCCGGTCACTCCGCGCCCATCCACTGTTCCATGACCGCGAGGAGATGATCCGTGTCCACGGGCTTGGTCACATAATCCGACGCACCGGCCTGGATGCTCTTCTCCCGGTCGCCCTTCATCGCCTTCGCGGTGAGGGCGATGATCGGCAGCCCGGCGAACTGCGGCATCCGGCGGATCGCCGCCGTCGTGGCGTAACCGTCCATCTCCGGCATCATGATGTCCATCAGGACGAGTACGACGTCGTCATGCTGCTCCAGCACCTCGATGCCCTCCCGGCCGTTCTCGGCGTAGAGCACCTGCAGCCCGTACTGTTCCAGCACGCTGGTGAGCGCGAACACATTGCGGATGTCGTCGTCGACGATCAGCACCTTCTCACCGTGGAACCCACCCACCGGCTCCGGCGCGACCAGGTCCTGACCACCCAACAGCCAGGGCTCGGGCGCCTCCGTACGCCGCGGGGCCGGGCGGCGGCCCGACCGGGCCAGGGCCGCCCCGCCGATCTCCTCCTGCGGCGCGACCCGCCGACCGCTCCGGTACCCCCCCGCGCCACCGCGCGCCCGCTGATGGCGCACCGCCACGGGCACCGAAGGCTCCCGCACGGCCTCCTGCGGCTCCGCGACGCCCTCCTCGCCCGCGGCCTCGGCGCCACTGTCCAGCACGGCCTCCAGGGCCAGCGCGGGCTCTCCGACGGGGCCGAGCTGCGGGTAGCCCTGGGGCGGCAGCTGGCTGGGGTGGAGCGGCAGGTACAGCGTGAAGGTCGAGCCGCGGCCCGGCTCACTGGCGGCGTGGATCTCACCGCCGAGCAGCCGGGCGATCTCCCGGCTGATGGACAGGCCGAGGCCGGTGCCGCCGTACTTGCGGCTGGTGGTGCCGTCGGCCTGCTTGAACGCCTCGAAGATCACCCGCATCTTGCTGCTCGCGATGCCGATGCCGGTGTCGGTGACCGAGAACGCGATCATCTCGGCGTCCGGGTCGCGCAGCGCGCCGTGCTCCAGCAGCTGCTCCCGGATCCCGTTAGGCACATCCGCGCCCGCGGGCCTGATGACCAGCTCCACGGCGCCGGTGTCGGTGAACTTCACCGCGTTGGAGAGCAGGTTGCGCAGCACCTGCAGCAGCCGCTGCTCGTCGGTGTGCAGCGTCGCCGGGAGCTCCGTGGAGACCCGTACGGAGAAGTCCAGGCCCTTCTCCGCGGTCAGCGGCCTGAACGTCGCCTCCACGTAGTCGACGAGCTGGATCAGGGCGATACGGGTCGGGCTGACGTCCATCTTGCCCGCCTCGACCTTCGACAGGTCCAGGATGTCGTTGATCAGCTGGAGCAGGTCCGAGCCCGCGCCGTGGATGGTCTCGGCGAACTCCACCTGCTTGGGCGAGAGATTGCCGTCGGCGTTGTCGGCCAGCAGCTTGGCGAGGATCAGCAGGGAGTTGAGCGGGGTGCGCAGCTCATGCGACATGTTCGCCAGGAACTCGCTCTTGTAGCGCATCGAGACGGCGAGTTGCTCGGCGCGCTCCTCCAGCACCTGCCGGGCCTCTTCGATCTCGGTGTTCTTGACCTCGATATCGCGGTTCTGCCGCGCCAGCAGCGCCGCCTTCTCCTCCAGCTCCGCGTTGGAGGCCTGCAGCGCCTTCTGCCGGTTCTCCAGCTCGGCGGACCGCTCGCGCAGCTGCTCGGTGAGCTCCTGCGACTGCTTGAGCAGCACCTCCGTCTTGGTGTTGACGCTGATGGTGTTGACGCTGGTGCCGATCATCTCGGCGATCTGGTTGAGGAAGTCCCGCTGGATCTGGGTGAAGGGCTGGAAGGAGGCCAGCTCGACCACGCCGAGGAGCTGGCTCTCGAACAGCACCGGCAGCACGATCACATTGGCGGGGGCGGCCTCGCCTAGGCCCGAGGAGATCTTCAGGTAGTTCGGCGGCACCCGCTCGATCAGGATGCTGCGCTTCTCCACCGCGACCGTGCCGATGAGCGAGTCGCCCGGCCGGAAGGTGGTCGGCATGGTGCCCTTGGAGTAGCCGTAACTGCCGATCAGGCGCAGCTCGTACGCGTCCTCCTCACTCTCGGCGCCGGCCTCGTCGGTCGGCATCGCCAGGAAGAACGCGCCATGCTGCGCGGAGACCACCGGGGTCAGCTCACTCATGATCAGCCGGGCGACGTCCGCCAGATCGCGCCGCCCCTGCATCAGACCGGAGATACGGGCCAGGTTGCCCTTGAGCCAGTCCTGCTCCTCGTTGGCGAGCGTCGTCTCCCGGAGGTTGGCGATCATGGTGTTGATGTTGTCCTGGAGGACCTGGATCTCGCCCGCGGCATCCACATCGATCTTGAGGTTGAGGTCGCCGCGGGTCACCGCGGTGGCGACCTCGGCGATGGCGCGCACCTGACGGGTCAGATTGCCCGCCATCTCGTTCACCGACTCGGTCAGGTCCTTCCAGGTGCCGGCCACGTCCCGCACCCGCGCCTGCCCGCCCAGCTGCCCCTCGGTGCCCACCTCACGGGCCACCCGGGTGACCTGGTCGCCGAACAAGGACAGCTGGTCGACCATCGTGTTGATCGTCGTCTTGAGCTCCAGGATCTCGCCCCGGGCCTCGATGTCGATCTTCTTCGTCAGGTCACCCTGGGCGATCGCCGTGGTGACCATCGCGATGTTGCGGACCTGCCCGGTCAGGTTGGACGCCATCGAGTTCACGGACTCGGTGAGGTCCTTCCAGGTCCCCGAGACACCGGGCACCCGCGCCTGGCCGCCGAGGATGCCGTCGGTGCCCACCTCGCGCGCCACCCGGGTGACCTCGTCCGCGAACGACGACAGCGTCGTCACCATCGTGTTGACGGTGTCGGCGAGCTGTGCGACCTCGCCCCGCGCCTCGACCGTCACCTTCTTCGTCAGATCCCCGTTGGCGACCGCGGCCGAGACCTGGGAGATGTTGCGCACCTGAATGGTGAGGTTGTTGGCCATCAGGTTGACGTTGTTGCTCAGGTCCTTCCAGATGCCGGTCACACCCGGCACCCGCGCCTGACCACCCAGCTGGCCCTCCGTACCCACCTCACGGGCCACCCGCGTGACCTGCTCCGCGAACGACGACAGCTGGTCCACCATCGTGTTCACGGTCGTGACGAGCTCCAGGATCTCGCCCTTGGCGTCGACCGTGATCTTCTTCGACAGATTGCCCTTGGCGACCGCCGTGGTCACCTCGGCGATGGAGCGCACCTGGGAAGTCAGGTTGTCGGCCATGCCGTTCACCGACTGGGTGAGGTCCTTCCAGGTGCCGGAGACCCCCTGCACCTCGGCCTGCCCGCCCAGTTGGCCCTCCGTACCCACCTCGCGGGCCACCCTGGTGACCTCCTCGGCGAACGAGGACAGCTGGTCGACCATGGTGTTCAGGGTGTTCTTGAGCTCCAGGATCTCGCCGCGGGCGTCCACCTCGATCTTCTGCGACAGGTCACCGCGCGCCACCGCCGTGGCGACCTGCGCGATGCTGCGGACCTGGGCGGTCAGATTGCCCGCCATGCTGTTCACCGAATCGGTCAGATCGCGCCAGACACCCGCCACGCCGGGCACCCGCGCCTGCCCGCCAAGACGGCCCTCCGTGCCCACCTCGCGGGCGACCCGGGTCACCTGCTCGGCGAAGTCGGAGAGCTGATCGACCATCGTGTTGATGGTGTTCTTCAGCTCCAGGATCTCGCCGCGGGCGTCCACCTCGATCTTCTGCGACAGATCGCCGCGCGCCACCGCCGTGGTCACCTGCGCGATTCCGCGCACCTGCGATGTCAGGTTCCCCGCCATGGAGTTGACGGAGTCGGTCAGGTCCTTCCAGGTGCCGCTGACGCCGTCGACCCGGGCCTGACCGCCAAGACGGCCCTCGGTGCCCACGTCCCGGGCCATCCGCGTGACCTGGTCGGCGAAGGACGACAGCTGGTCCACCATGGTGTTCACGGTGTTCTTCAGCTGGAGCATCTCGCCGGAGACGTCCACGGTGACCTTCTGCGACAGATCACCGTTGGCGACCGCCGTCGTCACCTGCGCGATATTGCGGACCTGTCCGGTGAGGTTACGGAACGCGGTGTTCACCGAATCGGTGAGGTCCTTCCACGTTCCCGCCGCACCCGGCACCTGCGCCTGGCCGCCGAGCTCGCCCTCGACGCCGATCTCCCGCGCCACCCGCGTCACCTCGGCGCCGAAGGACTGCAGTTGGTCGACCATCGTGTTGACGGTGTTCTTCAGCTCCAGCATCTCGCCGGCCACATCGACCGTGACCTTCTGCGACAGATCGCCGTTGGCGACCGCCGTCGTCACCTGCGCGATGTCCCGCACCTGCGCGGTGAGGTTACGGAACGCGGTGTTCACCGAATCGGTGAGATCCTTCCACGTTCCCGCCGCACCCGGCACCTGCGCCTGACCGCCCAGCAGGCCCTCGGCCCCGACCTCGCTGGCCACCCGCGTCACCTCGTCCGCGAAGGTGCGCAGCGTCTCGGTCATCGTGTTGATCGTCTCGGCGAGCTGGGCGACTTCGCCGCGCGCGCTCACCGTCACCTTCTGCGACAGATCGCCATTGGCGACCGCCGTGGTGACCTGGGCGATCCCGCGCACCTGGGCGGTGAGGTTCCCGGCCATCAGGTTGACGGAGTCCGTGAGGTCCTTCCACACCC
The DNA here is from genome assembly GCF_053599555.1 of Streptomyces sp. NPDC000941. Taxonomy (NCBI): domain Bacteria; kingdom Bacillati; phylum Actinomycetota; class Actinomycetes; order Kitasatosporales; family Streptomycetaceae; genus Streptomyces; species Streptomyces sp. NPDC000941. The sequence continues at coordinate 5,098 of NZ_JBSFMM010000012.1, read as the reverse complement.
CCGCCACGCCGGGGACCTTCGCCTGACCGCCCAGCTCGCCCTCGGTGCCCACCTCGCGGGCGACCCGCGTCACCTCCGAGGCGAAGGACGACAGCTGGTCCACCATCGTGTTGACGGTGTTTTTCAGTTCGAGCATTTCGCCGTCGACGTGAACCGTGACCTTACGGGACAGATCACCCTTGGCCACCGCCGTGGTCACCAGGGCGATATCCCGTACCTGAGCGGTGAGCCGCGACGCCATCGTGTTGACGGACTCCGTGAGGTCCTTCCAAGAACCCGCCATTCCGCGCACCCGGGCCTGGCCGCCGAGCTTGCCCTCGGTGCCCACCTCGCTGGCCACCCGAGTCACCTCGTCGGTGAACGCCGACAGCTGATCCACCAGGCCGTTGACCGTACGGCCGACCTTGAGGAACTCCCCGCGCAGCGGATGCGCCGAGCCGTCCGCCCCCTGCGAGCGCAGATCCATCCGCTGCTCCAGGTCGCCCTCGGCGACCGCCGACAGCACCCGGCCGACCTCGGAGACGGGGCGCACGAGATCATCCACCAGCGCATTGGAGGCATCGATGGCGGCTGCCCACGAGCCCTCGCACGCCCCCATCTCCAGGCGCTCCGTGAGTTTTCCCTCACGTCCGACCACCCGCCGCACCCGCGCCAGCTCGCCTGTGAGCTGCAGATTACGGTCGGCGACCTCGTTGAAGACCGCCGCGATCTCGGACATCACGCCCTCGCCCGAGACCGTCAGGCGCTTGCGGAAGTTCCCGTCCCGCATGGCCGTCATCGCCGTCAGCAGCCGGTTCAGGGCTGCCGTGTCCACTTCTGTCGTCCCATTGCTCCGGGACCGTCCGCCTTTCGCGCGCGTGCTCGTGCCTCGCGTCGCAGCGCCAGACTCCACCGTGTCCCTCCCGCAGGGTTGACCGTCGTCCTCGGGTTCTTCTTCCAGCCTGCCCAGTGTTTCACCATGGCCCAACCAGGCCATAACAGTTCGGCAGCATCGCACACCCCCGGAAGCACACTCCGGCTCCGACAGCACACTCTGGGGTGGAATCAGCCCCCACCGGCATTCGCGGAAGCGGCGGAGGTAAGTAACCTGGCATCCGGCCAGGCATCGGAGGGGCGCTGCGACATGGGTGAGCAGATCGCCGAGACACGTATGAGGAGACCTGTGATCACCGCGCGGGCTGCCGCCACCTTCGAACCGGTGGGACGCTCGGTCGCCTCCGCCCGCACCTTCGTCCGCGACACCCTCCAGGGGTGGGGCCTCACCGACATCGTCGACGACGCGGTCGTCCTGACCAGCGAACTGGTCACCAACGCCGTCGTGCACTCCGGGACGGCCGCCGACGTGGTCTGCGTCCGCGCCGAGACCGGCGCGCGCATCGAGGTCACCGACCGCTACCCGGAGCGCGAGCTCCCGCTGCAGACCACCAGCCGCCCCATCAGCAACCCCGACCGTGAGGGCGGCCGCGGTCTGCTGCTGTGCGCCGCGCTCGCCTCCCGCTGGGGCGTCGAGTACACCGCCACCCACAAGCAGGTCTGGTTCCATCTCGAATTCCCGGACCGCCTGGCCGGCACCCGCTCGGCCGGACCCGCCCTGCCCGTCGAAGCCCTGCCCGTCACCGACGCCCGGGTCCGCGTCGCGGTCACCCAGATCGACCGCACCGGCCTCATCAGCGCCTGGAACGACGACGCACAGGAACTGTTCGGCTACGCGGCGGACCAGATCGTCGGCAAACCCCTCACCGACCTCGCGGCCTGGCCGCACACCCCCGGCACCGGCACCGGAGTCGCCGAGGCCCTGCAGCTCTCCCGCTGGGAGGGCTCGTACGGCATCCGGGGCGCCGACGGCCGCGTCATCCCCGTATACGCCTCCCACCTCCGCGTCCGCGACGCCGACGGCGATCCGTCCACCGTCTGCCTGCTGGTGCGCGAGCGCGAGCGCGCGGTGCTCCAGAGCCCGCAGCGCGCCCCCGGGGCCGACTCCGTGGACAGCGCCGAGCGCGGGCCGACAGCCGACGCCTTCGAGGTCTCCATCGGCTCCCCCGCCCCCGACGACCTCGACGGGCTGCTCCAGCGCACCGTCGAGCGCGCCCGCGACATGCTCGACGGCGACGCCGCCTACCTGCTGCTCGCCACCGACGACGAGACGGAACTGGAGGTCCGCGCCTCCACCGGGCTCACCTCCGCCCGCCAGCGCTTCGCCCGCGTCCCCGTCGAGGCCGGCACCGGCCGCTACGGCTCGGCCCGGATGCCCGCCGTCCACGAAGACCTCTCCATCGTGCCGGGCGCCGTCCCACTCCTCGCCAACACCGGTCTGCGCTCGGTCGTCACCGTCCCGCTGAAGGTCGAGGGCCGGCTCACCGGCTCCCTCGGCGTCGCCTCCGAGTCCGCCGGCCGGTACAGCAACGAGGAAGCGCTACGGCTGCAGTTCGCCGCGGACCGCATCGCCCTCGCTGTCGAACGCGCACGGCTCACCGAACTCGAGCGGCTGCGCCGAAACTCCCTCTCCTTCCTCGTCGAGGCCTCCGATCTGCTCGCCGGAACGCTCGACCGCGACCAGACGCTCGCCCTCATGGCCCAGATGACCGTGCCCACGCTGGCCAACTGGTGCGCCGTCTACACCGTGGCCGACCCCGCCTCCGACCCCGAGCTGTCCTATGTGCTGCACGAGGACGAGGAGCGCATCGACGGCCTCAAGGCCCTGCTGACGAAGATCGAGCCGCCCGAGCAGGTGCGTACCGGCGGCGCCCGCCTGTGGACCGCCCCCTCCCAGGCCGCCCACGCCGCGGCGCTGCGCACCTCGCTGCGCGGTCTGAGCCTCGGCGACGCCGCCCGCCCCTCCTCCGGCCCCAGCGCCTCGCTCGCCACCGCCTCGGCCGTCGGCGGCGAGACCGTGGTGCTGCCACTGGTCGCCCGCAATCGCGTCATCGGTATGCTCACCCTCGGCAAGTCCACCGACGGGCACTTCCGCCAGGAGAACCTGGAACTCGCCGAAGACCTCTCCCGCAGGGCGGCCCTCGCCCTCGACAACGCCCGGCTGTACTCGGAGCGCACGGCCATCAGCCAGTCCCTCCAGCGCAGCCTGCTGCCGCCCGAACTGCCCGACGTCACCGGCGTGGAGGTCGAAGTCATCTACCGCGCGGCGGGCGAGGGCAACGAGGTCGGCGGCGACTTCTACGACCTCTTCCCGATCCGCGACGGCGCGTACGGCTTCGCCATCGGCGACGTCTGCGGCACCGGCCCCGAGGCCGCCGCGGTCACCGGCCTGGCACGCCATGCGCTACGGCTGCTCGCCCGCGAGGGCTTCGGCGGCCCGGCCGTGCTCGAACGTCTCAACACCGCCATCCTCGACGAGGGCGCCCGCAGCCGCTTTCTGACGCTCCTTTACGGGGAGCTGTGGCCGCAGGAGGACGGCAGCGCCGAGCTGAAGGTCGTCTGCGCGGGCCACCCGCTGCCCCTGCGGCTGCGCCAGGACGGCTCCGTGGAGCCCGCGGCCGAACCCCAGCCGCTGCTCGGCGTGATGGAAGACCTCGAACTGTACGAGCAGACCGTCACCCTCGACCCGGGCGACGTCCTGCTGTGCGTCACCGACGGCGTGACCGAGCGCCGCGAGGGCACGCGGATGCTCGGCGACGACGGCCTCGTCGACGTACTGACGGCCTGCACCGGTCTGACGGCCGGCGCGGTGGCCTCCCGGGTACTGCGCGCGGTGGAGCGGTTCGCGGCCCAGCCGCCGTCCGACGACATGGCCATCCTGGCCATGCGCGTCCCCGAGCCGCATGACGTCTGAGACACCTCGGGAAATTCGGCGAACATGACGAAGGCCCCCGCCAATTGGCGAGGGCCTTGTATCGCGAAATGAGAGCCCCAATACGGAATCGAACCGTAGACCTTCTCCTTACCATGGAGACGCTCTGCCGACTGAGCTATTGGGGCGCGTCGACGGAATAAATCATACCCCGAAGATCAGGGTGCTCCGTGACACTGTCCCAACGGCGGTCGGCAAGCCGCCGTTAAGCTGCCGCCTGAAGTACCCCGCCGAGGGCATTGCACGCGGACACCACACGCTGCAGCTCCCGCCGTGTCATCGCCGCGTCGATCGGCAAAGCCAGACATTCATCGGCGGCCCGCTCGGTCTCCGCGAGCCACAAATCCCGCCGGAATCGCGCGGTTCGGTGAGCCGGCGTCTGTACGGGAACGTGGCACATAACACCGCGGGAACGCAGCGTACGGGCGAAGGCGTCACGGTCCGGCCTGCCATTCCCCGGAACGCGCACCACGTACTGCTGATAGGTGTGCTGAACCCCGGTCGCCACGCAGGGGGTGATCACACCGCGCAGCTTGCCGTTCAGATACGCCGCGTTAGCCTGCCGCCGCAGCATCTCGGCATCCGGCACGGGCCGCGCCCCGTACTCGATGACGAGCAGGCCGTGCCGCTTACCGAGTTCACCCAGGCGGACCATGTCGGCCGGGTACCCGAAGGTGTGTACCACGATGACGGCGGCGGTCTGGGGCGTCAGCGCATCCGCCACCGCGACCGGGTCTATGCAGTAGGTATTGGCGTCGATATCCACGAAAACCGGCCGGGCCCCGGCCAGCAGAACCGCTTCCGCGGCCTCGGGGGTGCCGTACGACGGCACCACCACCTCGTCACCCGGCCGTACGCCCGACCGGGTGAGCTCTTGCAACAGCTCGTCCGCAGGAGTCCCCATGGCTGGCATCGTGCCCAGGCAACATGAACACCGAGTGGCCCGCAGCACAACAAAAGAGAGCTCTGTCAGGAACCAATGTTCCCAACAGAGCTCTCTCTAAGAATTGTTCGGCGGTGTCCTACTCTCCCACAGGGTCCCCCCTGCAGTACCATCGGCGCTGAAAGGCTTAGCTTCCGGGTTCGGAATGTAACCGGGCGTTTCCCTAACGCAATAACCACCGAAACACTATGAAGAAAACAAACCAACACCACACACCACCATCATGATGGTGTGGATCGGCTGGTCATTACTTCAGAACCAACACAGTGGACGCGAGCAACTGAGGACAAGCCCTCGGCCTATTAGTACCAGTCAACTCCACCGGTCACCCGGCTTCCATATCTGGCCTA